>SKVI01000158.1 GCA_007129525.1 Gemmatimonadota bacterium
GAGGCCAAAGCCCTGGCCCACCCGGCCCGGCTGGCCATTCTCCGCTTCCTGGCCGCCCAGGACACCTGCATCTGCGGCGAGATCGTGGAAGTCCTTCCCCTGGCCCAGGCCACCGTCTCCCGGCACCTGAAGGTGCTCCTTGAGGCAGGCCTCATCCAGGTGACCCGGAAGGGGACCCGTTCCTGCTATTGCGTGGCTCCGAACGCGGTGGGGGAGCTCCACCGCCGCCTGGGGCACTTTCTCGCCGAAGTCGAGGAAGGCGGGCAATCGGCGTCGTGCTGACGCGGCGCGTGCGACCCTTCCTTTCCTTCCACCATGCAATCCGGAGGCCCGCATGAACCGGAGGCCCGCATGAAGCTCGCCCTCATCAGCGACATCCACGCCAACCTTCCGGCGCTGCAGGCGGTGCTGGACGACATCGATGCCCGCCGGCCCGACCAGGTGATCTGCCTGGGCGATCTGGTGGGCTACGCCCCCTGGCCCAACGAGGTGGTGACGGAGCTGCGCCGGCGGGAGATCGTGTGCATCGCCGGGAACTACGACGAGGGGGTGGGGCTCGACTCCGACGACTGCGGCTGCGCCTACAAGACCGACGAGGACAAGGCCAACGGCGCCCAGAGCATCGCCTTCACCAACCAGGAGGTGACCGACGAGACCCGGGCCTACCTCCGGAGCCTTCCCCGGCATCTCAGGCTCACCTTCCGCGAGGGCCGAAGCTCCGACGCTCGACCCTTCCAGGTCCTCCTGGTGCACGGGAGCCCGCGGAAGATCAACGAGTATCTCTTCGAGGATCGGGCCGACGCCAGCTTCCTGCGCATGATGGAGCCAGAGGACGCCGACCTCATGTGCTTCGGGCACACGCACCTGCCCTTCCACCGGGCCATCACCGACGAGAACAGCCGCTGGGGGGTGCGGCACGTGGTGAACACGGGGTCGGTCGGAAAGCCCAAGGACGGGGATTCCCGGGCCGCCTACGTGGTCCTGGACATCGTCCCCCACCGGGACGAGCCGCTGGACGTGGAGGCGGTAAGGGTGGAATATGATGTGGAGGGTGCCGCCGACGCGGTGGAGGCGAGCCCCCTCCCCGACGCCTTCGCCGAGGCGCTCCGGGTCGCCCGCTGAGGGTCCGGGCCCGGACCCCCGGCGGACCGGGGTTCGCCCGCTGAGGGTGCGGGAATCGCTTGCTCACTGTCCACCGACCGGAGGATGTCCCCCATGCGAAGGTCTCTCCCGTCCCCCGTCCTGCTGGCAGGTGTGCTCCTGGCCGTCATCAGCGCGGCAGAACTGACGGCCCAGGCGCCGGACCGGGATGAGCTGGCCCGGATGGCCGACGAGCAGACCCGTCCCGGCATGTACGAGCTGGCGGAGCTCCTGGCCATTCCCAACGTGGCGTCGGACACCGCCAACATCCGGCGCAATGCCGAGTGGCTGCAGGCCGCCTTCCAGGCCCGGGGGTTCACCGCCGAGATCCTCCCCACCGAGGGCAACCCCCTGGTCTGGGCCGAGCGACGGTTCGAGGGCAACGACCGGACGATCCTCTTCTACGCCCACTACGACGGCCAGCCGGCGGACCCGGCGGCGTGGGACCAGGCGGATCCCTTCGAGCCGGTCCTCAAGGCCCCGCACCCGGGAGAGGGCTTCGAGGCCATCCCCATGGAAAGCCTGGACGGGGAGATCGATCCCGAGTGGCGGATCTTTGCCCGGTCCGCCTCCGACGACAAGGCGCCCATCGTCATGCTCCTGCGGGCGTTGGACGCCATGGAGGCCGAAGGGATCACGCCGGGTAGCGACATCCGGGTGATCCTGGACGGGGAGGAGGAGGCCGGCTCGCCGAATCTACCCCAGGCCATCCGGCAGTACCGGGACCGGCTCGAGGCCGATCTCATGCTCATCATCGACGGGCCCCGGCACCCGTCGGACGCCCCCACCATGCGCTTCGGCGCCCGGGGCATCATGACCCTTCGGCTGGTGACCTACGGGCCCGCCGAGCCCCTCCACTCCGGCCATTACGGGAATTGGGCCCCGAACCCCGCCCAGCGCCTGGCTTCGCTGCTGGCCTCCATGAAGGACGAATGGGGACGGGTCACCATCCCGGGTTTCTACGACGGGATCGAGATCCCGTCGGGGGTCCGGCCCCTGCTGGACGCGGTTCCCGACGACGAGCCCGGGCTCCTGCGGGAGCTGGCCATCGGAGCCCCCGACTCGGTGGCCGCCTCGCTCCAGGCCGCCATCCAGTACCCCTCGCTGAACGTCCGGGGCATGGGCTCCGGGTGGATCGGCGCGGACGTCCGGACCGTGATCCCTGACACGGCCGTGGCGGAGATCGATGTGCGGCTGGTGGCCGAGTCGGACCACGAGCACCTCTTCGAGCTCATCGCGGATCACATTCGAGGGCAGGGCTTCCACCTCCTGGTGGACGAGTCGCCGGGGCTGGACGTGCGCCGGGAGCACCCCCGGGTGGCGGCCCTCCACCGGGGTCTGGCGTACCCGGCGTACCGGACCGCCATGGACCACCCCCAGATGGCCTGGGTGAGGGAGGCGGTGGACGAGGCCTTCCAGCAGGACGCCGTCTTCGTTCGCACCTCGGGCGGGACCGTCCCCATCTCCCCCTTCGTACAGCAGCTGGGGCTTCCAGCTGCCGGCGTGCCCACGGTGAACCCCGACAACAACCAGCACAGCCCCAACGAGAACCTCCGGGTGGGGCACTTCACCGACGGCGTCCGGACGCTGGTGTCCATTCTGGCGCGCTGAACGCCTGCGTCCGACGGGTGAGCCCGGAGGGGCCCGCCGCCAATATGACCCGGTCCCCTCAGTCCTCCCGGTTCCGCAGGGAGGCCAGGAAGGGACGCACTGCCTCGAGGCTTCGGGCCGGAACCTCCTCCATGGCCACGTGCCCGACCCCCTCCAGGATCACCAGCTCCACGTCGGGAAGGTCCTCCTTCCAGCGCTTCGCCAGCTCCACCGGGGTGAAGCGGTCGGCCTCGCCCCAGAGCAGCAGGGTGGGCACGGTGACGTCCTCCACCCATTCCGGTTCTCGCTGACGAAGCTCGTCCATGGTGCGGGCCAGGTGGCGGAGTCCTTCGCGGTTTCCCGGCGCCCGGACCAGCTCCCAGTACCGGTCCACCACGCCGGGGCGGATCCTGCTCGGGTCGCCGTAGGCCGAGGCCACGCCCCGGGCCACGATCCAGCGGGGCGTGATTCGGCTGTGGATGCGGCCCACGCCCGGGGTGGCCAGGAGGCGCAGGGGCCACGGGAGCGCCTGGGGATACCCGGCGGGGCTGATGAGGACCAGGCCCTGGACCCGGTGGGGGTGGAGGGCGGCGTAGCGGGCGGCGATGTAGCCTCCCAGCGAGTTGCCCACCAGAATCGCCTCCTCCACCCCCGCATGCTCCAGTACGCCCTCCACCAGCGCCAGGTAGGCCGCAGGGTCGTAGCGGTTGTCCGGGTGGGGGCCGGTGAGGCCCGAGGGAGGCAGATCCACCGAGAGGACCCGGTGGTCCCACCTCAGCGACCGCACCCAGGGATCCCAGGTCTGGAGCGAAGCGCTGGCTCCGTGCAGCAGAAGGAGGGCCGGCCCCTCACCTTCGTCCCGGAGGTGAAGACGGACCCCGTCCACCTCCACCATCCGGGAGTGCTCGTCCATATAGCGGGACTGGAGGTGCTCCGCGTCCGCAGCTCGGAAGCCCTGGC
>SKVI01000224.1 GCA_007129525.1 Gemmatimonadota bacterium
ATGTGAACTCCTCTCGAGGGGGTCTCCTCAGCTCACTGGAGGGCTGATTCGCTCCATGAGCGGCTGGGCCGCGACCGCGGTCACCACCAGCAGGAGGGCCACGAGCCCCCAGGTGGTCAGGAGGCCGGCAGGCTCCGATCCGGGGGGGAGGGGGAGACCGCCGGCACCCGCCAACAGAATGCGGTGGAAGGCCGTAAAGGGGGTGAGGGGCTCGACGGCTTCGGCCAGACTTCCCGGAGCGGGCGTCCGGAAAACCCCCGAGGCGTGGAGGAGGAAGAGGGAGACCACCGCGGCGAAGAGGGCCCCCTCGGCCAGGGAGCGGGCCAGGGCGGCCACCCACACGCCCACCAGGTTCCCGGCCAGGACGGCCCCCAGAAGGAGCGGTCCCGCCAGGAGCCAGACTCCGGCATCGGCCCCACCCACCACCAGGATCACGAGCAGGGCGGGGAGAAGCTGGAGGGTGTCCAGGATCCCTCCGGCCAGGAGGCGGGGCACCAGGATCGCCCGACCCGACCCCCCGGCCAGGAGGGTCCGCCGCAGGAGCCCCTCTCCGCCGTCCCGGATGAGGGGAATCGCCGACCCGAAGGTGGCAAAGAGGACGAAGAGCACCGCGTAGGCCGCCGCAGCGTGGAAGGGAGGGGCGCCGCCCAGGGCGACGGGCACCACCAGCAGCAAGGGGATGGTCACGTTCAGGGCCAGGAGTCGTCGGCGCCTGAGGGCCAGGGCCCACTCCAGCCGCCAGACCGGCCCCATCACGGATGGCCCCCACCCGGGGATGGCTCCGCCTCCGCGTCCTCCTCTACCTCCAGCTCCACCCCGGTGAGCTCCCGGAAGACGTCCCGGAGATCCGGCTCCCGCACCCGGACGTCTCGGATCTCGGCGCCTGCGTTCAGGAGCACCTCCAGGAGCTCGGGGAGGAGGCGGGATCCCCGGGCCGTGCGGATCCGGACGGTGCGGAGTCCCCGAGGCCCGCTCGCGCTCAAGGGTTCTTCCCACTGCTCCAACGCCCCGAGGCCCTCGAGCGCCTCGAGGCCGTCCAGCTCCTCGAAGCAGGGTCCCCGGTAGACGACGGTGAGGCGGCTGCGCCCCCGCACCCGGGCCAGAAGGTCCTCCGGGGGCGCGTCGGCCACCACTCGACCTTGATGCAGGAAGAGGACCCGGGTGGCCCACGCCGGGACCTCCCGGACCTCGTTGGTGGCGAAGACGACCGCGGCTCCCTCCTGGGCCCGATCCCGAAGCTCACGACCCAGGGCCGCCACGCCCTCAGGATCCAGACCCACGGTGGGCTCGTCCAGCAGGAGGAGAGGGGCGGAGGCGACCAGCACCTCGGCCAACAGGAGCCGGCGGCGCATTCCGAAGGAGTATCGGGAGACCGCCTCGTCCAGGACGGCACCGAGCCCGAGCGTCCGGGCCATCGTCAGTGGGTCCCCGGCGCCGGACTCCTTCCCCCCACCCCTCACCTCCGCGAGAAAGCGGAGGTTCTCCGCCCCGGTGAGGGGCTCCCAGTGGACGGGACGGTCGGCGGCGTAGGCGATCCGACGACGCAGCGCCGGCGAGGCCGGTGCGGCAGTCCGGCCCAGGAGCTCCAGCTCGCCTACGGTGGGAGGCAGGTCGGTGGCCAGGAGGCGCACCAGGGTGCTCTTCCCCGAGCCGTTGGGTCCGATGAGGGCCACCCGCTCCCCGGCTTCCACGGTGAGGTCCACCGCCTGGACGCCCACCCGGCCGGGCTCCCGGCGGCTCCCCGGATAGCGGTATCCCAGCTCCCGGGCTCGCACCGGCAAAGCCTTCCTCAGAGGTCCCACCCGGCCCGGGCCAGCATCCAGAGGTTCACCAGCACCACCCCCAGCGCTACGAGGTAGAAGGACGACGGGATCTGGGTGCCGGCGTCGGTTCCCTCCCCGCCGGGAAAGAAGGCCCCTCCGATGAGGGCGGGCAGGCGCAGGGCGTGGAGCGCCCAGACGACCCGGGCGAACCACACGTTCTGCCAGCTCCAGAGCCCCCACACCACCACTGCCAGAACGGCCACCCCCATGGCCATCCAGAGACCCACCGGCCCCCGCTCCCCCGGAATCAGACCCTCGCCGGCCATGACCCAGACCGCCGCCAGGTACAGGAGCCCCACATGGAGGTACACGAAGGCGGCCTGCCTGAACTTCTGGGAGCGGGCCGCTTCGGACATCCGCCGCTACATCCCCTCGAGGCCCAGGTCCGAGCGGGCGGTGTCCATGACCTCGGGAGTGATGACGCGGATGGAGCGCTCCCGGGCGTAATCGGTATAGATCCGCTTCACCATGCCCCGTACGAAGCTGGGGACCCGGCCCAGTCGCTCCACCGCCTCGGGGCTCCACTCGACGGGTCCGGGTGGGGGCGCCGCGGCGGGGGGGCCTCCGTCGGAACCGGAGCTGGCCCCGGGGCTCCTCCCACCCGCAGCCCCGGAGTCGACCTCCCCCTCGACGAAGGCGTCGTCCCGCCCTCCCTCCAGCGAGGTGCGGACTCCCTCCATGGGCTGAGCCGGCACCGTGCGCCCTCCCACCTTCACTCCCAGCGAGCTCACCATCTGGGTTTCCATGGGATTGGTGAGCATGGCCATCTCCCGCCCGCACTCGCCGCAGACGAAGACCGCGGCCATGGTCCCGTCTCCAGGCACCTGCCGCTCGGCGAAGGCCATGACCTCATCACAGCCCAGGCAGAGAAACTTCATGGGGTCTCCTCTCCCAACGCCTCGAGCCCATCGGCCAGCTCCCCGAAGGCGCGGGCCACGTCCCCGTCCGGTGCTTCCAGGACCCAGGGACGGCCGGCATCCGTCTCCTGGGCCAGCCGGGGGTCGAAGGGGACGCGGGCCCAGATGGGCACCCCGGAGGCGGCAGCCAACTCCGCGGCGCCCTCTCCGGGAAAGAGGGGGTGCCGGTCTCCGCAGCCGGGGCAAAGGTAGTCCGTCATGTTGGCCACCAGCGCCACCGACGGCACCCCGGCGTCGGCCAGGAGCCGCAGCGAGCGGGCCACCACCGACCGGGACATCTCCGAGGGCGTGGTCACCACCAGCGCGGCGGGAAGATCCGGCACCAGCTCCAGGATCCGGGCGATCTTGTCGGTTCCGGGCGGCACATCCACCAGGAGGTAATCCAGCTCACCCCAGGCCACGTCGGCCAAGAACTCCCTCAGGGCGGTGGTCTCCATGGTGCTCTGCCAGACGAACGTGTCGGTGCCGGGGTCTCGCCACCGGAGGGGCGCGTCCTCGGCCCCCTGCAGGAGCTCCATGGAGATGACGGGCACCCCGGCGGCGCCCCGGGGCGGCACGACGCCGTCCTCCCGGTCCTGGAGCGCCTGGCCTCGTACTCCCAGCATCCTGGCCAGGGAGGGCCCGTTCAGGTCGGCGTCCACCACCCCCACCCCATGTCCTCGCTGTGCCAGGACGGCGGCCAGGTTCGCAGTGACGGCACTCTTGCCCACCCCGCCCTTCCCGCTGGCCACCGCCACCACGGTACCGACTCCGGCCAGCCGGCGGGCCAACCGGGCCCGATGCTCCACCACCTGCTCCAGGAGTTCGGATTCGGTGGAGTGGTCCACCTCGTTGTACGTTCTGAATTTTCGCACGGAGTCTCCTCAGGGAACCAGCTGCTGGCCGTCGGCGTCCAGGACGGTGAGGGCGTCCACGGGGCAGATCCGGCACGCCTCCAGGAGGGCCTC
>SKVI01000375.1 GCA_007129525.1 Gemmatimonadota bacterium
CGACGTGCAGCCGAACTTCTCCGAGATCGACTCGATCGCCGCCCACTGCGAGGGGTATTCCTCCTCGTGCTCCAGCACCATTCTTACTGCCCGCTCCCGGATCTCTCGGGAGTACCGCTTCGATTTTCCCATGACTCCACCATCTCAAACTCTGGGGTCTCCGGCAAACCCGGGGCGGGCCAGTTTTCGGAGGACGCCGCCGCGGGGAATGGGCTCGCCGTGACCGTTGGGGACGCTCGTTTGCGCAATGCAGGAGGAAGGACCAGGGCTGTCCAGAGGAGGCGGGGAACGTGGGCGTGCGCCGGGGCCATCGCCACCGTCCGCGGCGCGCGAAGCGATCTCCTCGCGCACTTCGATTCTCCGGCTCAAGACCCCCGACGAGGAGGCATACATGTACCGTCCACACCCCTCGAACCGTGTTGCGAGGCTCTGGGTCGTCGCCTTTGCGGCGCTGGCGTTCGCGGCGTGCACTGACGAATGGGGATCGCCGGAGGAGGCCGGCATCCGCGGCTGCAGCCAAACGAACGTCTCGGCGCAGGGCCTCGAGAGGTGCTCTAATGTGTTGGCCCGATCCGATCTCATGCCGGAAGAGCGCCTCCGTGCGCTCTTCGAGAGGGGCATGCTCCACGCCCACCTCGGCGACAGCGAGCGCGCCCGGCTGGACCTCGAGGCGATCAGGGAACTCGATCCTCAGTCTCCACTTGCACCGCGCGGAATGGCCTACCTTGCCCGGGCTGCGGAGAATTTCCCCGAGGAGCTGCGCCAGTACGACGAGGCTCTCCGTCTCGCACCCGACGATGCCACCCTCCTGGGATTGCGTGGCACCGCCCTGTACCGTGTTGACCGCAACAGGGAAGCGTTCGAGTCGTTGAGTGCCGCCTTGGACTCCGATCAGGTCGAAGCCTCCGTGCTCCCCTACCTTTACTCGCATCGCGGCGCGGTGGCGGTAGAGCTCGGACATGGCGCGGTCGCCTTGTCCGATTTCGAGGAGTATGAGCGGCTCGCGCCGACAGACGAGATCGCCGATTACTGGAAAGGGCGCGCGCTTGCCCTCTCCGGACACCACGGCGAAGCATCCGCGCGGTTCCGCGCCCATTTGGAGCGTAATCCCGACGATGCCCGGGCACGGAGCTTCCACGGGCTGACCCTGGTCGCGCTCAATGACCTTCCTGCGGCAATTGCCGAGTTCGACGCCGCGGTGGCTGGGGGAATCTCCCTCGGCTGGCTGCGCGGCCAGATCGCCGAGGGCCTCGACGTCCATCTCGGGCCGGCCAATGCCTCGTACCAGCAGGGGGTCCGGCACGCGCTGAGAGTTAAGGCCGACGTGAATGGGCGCTATGCCAGCCCCCAGCAGCTCGCGGAGCGTCAACGTGAGCTTTTCCCGCCGCGTATCTTTCGGGATCCGGATTTCCTGTTCCAGCTCAAGACAGGGCTCGCTCCGATCCGGCTGCACGAATCGAGCCAAGCTGATCGGATGCAGGCGCAATTATACTTCGGCGCACTGGTCAACACCCTGAACGACCTCAACGACCCGGCCTGCCAGGCGATCATCCACGGCCGTGATCAGGTCACTGTCGCCCTTGCGACCACCGGGGACGTCCTCACCGTGGTGAGGGACCTGTGGGAAATGGAGCCCGGGCCGGAAATCCTCGTGGTTATCACCGCCCTCCTGATCCGGGCGGGCTCCATCGCGGGTCAGGCGAACAGCGACGCCCGAATGCTAGCGACGCGGCACGGCTGTCACAGCGATGTCGTAGTCAACATCGTCGAGCACGGCTCGACCTATGTCCAGTGGAGCATGCAGATGTAGGGTCTGTCCGCCGCACGATGCGTCGGCGATCGGCCTGTCTTGATGTGCGTGGCTGCTGAACACATCGAGCGCCATGCCGGGTCGTCTCGCGTCATCTCCGTCGACGACAGGGTGGGCTCCTCACTCCTGCGGCCGCCCTACGAGCCACTTTGCGAGCTCCTCGATCTGTTCGAGGTCCTTCACCCGCTCCTCCTCGGGGAGGTGGTGCCAGGCGATCAGGCTCTCGCGCCGCTTGCCCGCGTTGTCGTGGGGGCCGTAGCGCCACCCGCTGAGAAGCTGCGCGGCGAGCTGCCGGCCTATGCGCCCGAGGCCGCAGATCACAACGAGCGGTCGTCGCCCAGCCGCGGCGAGCCACTCGAACCAGCGGAGTCGCAAGCGGTCGGCCGTCTCCCGGTAGATCCCGAGCACGATGTAGAGTACGCCGAGGGTGGCCGTGAGGAGACCCGTCAGACGGGCCACGCTCAGCGCCCCGTGATGAGCGTCGGGGGGCGGCCGCTCCAGGACCAGGAGCCCTGCCGCCTCGACCAGGGCCGGCGCGGTGGACCGCATTCATCGTAGCCTCTCGGATGTGCCGTCGGCGCGGTGGCCGACCAGGCTGATCACGTTACCGAACCGGTCATGGCGAGCTTCCAGTCGAACGAAGCCAAATATCCTCGCGGTCGCGGAAGATGGGGAAGAAGCGTCGGGGCACCGGCCCGTCGCGGCCGGGCCGGCCCACGAGGTCCCGCGGGATGCGGTAGGTCTCGAGGCGCCGATGCAGCTTCCGCGCGACCCCCGTGTCCTTCGACGAGTACGAAACGAACGCCCAGTATCGGTACTGATCGGCTGTCGCGGACATCGGTGACTTTCTTACCCGGGCTCGAAGCACACTGCGGGGAACGTCATCCCCCCTTCACGTCTTGAACTCGGTGGTATCGCTCGGATCGCGGACCCCGGCCTGCGCCTCCAGCACCGCCCCGCACGCCGCGCAGAAACTCGCGCTCACCGGCTGAGGCTGGGCGCACGCGGGGCACGGCCGGGAATGGCGCACGCCCGGCTCGAGGAGCTGGAGCCCGCACACGGAGCAGAACCGCTGGCCGGGATGGTGGAGGTGCCGGCACCCCCGGCATGGCTGGAGCAGGCCGTCGCCCACGGCAAAGTGCTCGATCCAGTGATGAGCGTCGTCCAGGGCCTTGAGACGGTGCGGCGAGGCGGCGAGCGCCCGGCGGGAGAGAACCGCGTAGATGGCCGCCGCGGCGGCCACTGCCGGGACGTGCAGTCCCACGTTCCAGGTCATGTGGAGAAGCGCGGCGAGCCCGACGCCTCGTACCTCGACGGTCCGCGGGCGATCGGCGAGTACGCGTTTCGCCAGGTAGAACCCCGCGATGCCGGTGGTCAGGGCGTGGATGAGCGCCGTCCCCGTGCCCCGCACGAAGGCCAGCTCGAGGAAGCACTCGAAGCCGGGCTCACAGAGAACCATGTCCTCGAACATGGGCACGCCGAGGTAGCCGGCCAACAGATAGTCCACGTTCTCGGTGAAGGCGAACCCGAGCCCGACGGTGCTCCCGTAGATCATCCCGTCGATCGGCTCGTTGAAGGCCGGGCGTCGTCGTGCCCGGAAGCGCACGCCCAGGTATTTGAGGATCTCTTCGGCCACGGGCGCCAGGAGGATCGAGGTGAGGAGCACGCCCCCCACTTCGAAGAGGGTGAGGTTCACGATTCCGGCGACGAACGCCACCGGCACGGCGCCGAGGAAGAACAGGAAGGCGATGAGCCGCTTGGGCTCCCGCTGGTAGCGGTCCCGCGTGTAGAAGAAGGCGAGCCAGAGGGCGATCGGGATCGCGCTACCGATCGTTGCCAGGAGCATGGCGTCAGACTCGCTCAGGTGGCCGGCCTGGGGAGCGGCCTGGGCGGCGGCTTGGGCCAGGAGGATCACCACCACACTCCTCGGCCCTCAGTGGCCATGCCGGGCATCCACTCCTTGCCCGGCTCGATGTCCCCGGGAGCCATCCAGCATCGCACCCCGTGGGACTCGAGCGCGTGGCACACCGCATTGCCGGTACGCCGGTCCTGTTGGGAGTAGCTGACGAAAACGTCGTGGGGCATGCGACACCTCACTCCAGGGCCCGGTGGACCGTCGGCGCCATCCTGCGTGGATCTCGTGCGTCTCGAAGAGGACCTTCCAGTCCCCCGTCTCTTCGATCGTCATTTCGGCAAGTGCCCGGAGGTGCTGGGCCGCCGTCCAGGCGACGGCACTCTCGTCCGCCGCACGACCGGGCAGGATGGCCATCCGTTCGTCGATCTCCCGCTGTCGGGCCCGGAGGGCGTGGAACATGGCCTCGGAGCGGGTCGTGAGCCGCCTCGCCTCGGACTGGAACATGATTCCCGCGAACGCCGCGATGAACGCCGGCAGGATGGCGGCGCCAGCGCCGAAAAGGAAGGGGAGCTGGCCGATCTCGCCGATCCGTAACCATTCGAGCATGCCCAGCACCAGGGCGGCCGTCGAGTCCAGTTCCCCTGCCGCTCCCGCGAGACCGGAGCGAAGCTGGTACAGCAGCTTCAGGACGAGGGCCACCAACGCGAGCCCCAGGACCGCCCAGAGCAGAAGGTTGGCCAGGCGCTCGAGACCCTCGTCGTCGCGAGCCTGCTGGTAGGCGTGGTTCCGGCTGCGTGGGTCGTCGTACCGCCCGTCGAGCCGCACCACCTGGCGAGCCTGGGTGGCCAGACGACCGAGCGTGGCAGCCTCCTCGGGGCGGAACTCGGGACGAGGTTGGCCAGGCCGGCCCGGATAGTCGGCTTCCGCGAAAGGCAGCACGGCTTCCAGCTCCACCTCCACGGCCGTCCGTCCGACCTCGATTGCCCTCTCCGCTCCGATCTGGTCGGCCCCGGCGGCGAGGGAGCTGAGGACCGAGAAGGGCCCGGGGCAGGATCTTCGCTTGATAGACCAGATGCAAATCCTCCGGTCGGGGTTTTCGGATCCTCCAGACTCCGTCTACCGGTTCCCACGGAGACCACCAGCAGGTTCTGCACCCCGTCGTCCATGAGACATCGTTGCCCGACCTGCCATTGAGAACTGCCTCCCTTGGGAAAAAGGCCTTCGTACGGGCCACGACCGCCTCGTCGGCCCGGGTCTGCACAGGGAGCATCCCGCCGCTCATCAGGAAGCTCCGGCCTTTGAGGGAGGGGTTCCGCCGCGTCGTCCGCTTCCTCGGTCGGTCAGGAACCACCGCGCTCCGAGGCCGATGGCCCAGAGCGCACCGAGCTGCACGCTCAATGCCTCCCAGTGGATCCGCGCCGACAGGCCCATCTCCTCGCCGAAGGAGCCCATGGCCCGGGACCATTCCGGTCCCGTGAGGACGAAGGCGTATTCCGTGCCGTTGAGGCTGACGAAGGGCGGGAAGAGGACCATGGCGACGGTGAGCACCGCCGTCACGTACACGATGAAGGCGGGAGCGCCCAAGGGGGCGGTACCGGGGGCCGCGCTGAGATCCATGGATGGAAGCTCCTGGGCATCATGTTCCGGGTCGGCCGATGGGACCGCTTCGGATACTCACATTGCGCAACGGGGAAGGGGATTCGGTCACGCCCCTTCTCAAAGCGGCGTTCGGCCAGGCGGTTCTCAATCCGCCACTGACGCCGCCCCAGCCAGTCCAGCGCCTCGTAGAGTTCGTCGACCGCCGCGTCGTCCACCTCCAGCAGCTCGCCCAGGGTGCTCGGCGCCGTAGCCCCTTGCGGCCTCCGGGCCGTGGCCAGCTTGGAGCCGGGCCACAGGATCCGGAAGACGATCATCGCTACCACCCGGTCCCGATCCCTCCCCTTCAGTGACTACGCCTTACTGGACTCGCATCCGACTCAAATCTCAATCACGCAAGAGCTTACCCCGGATACGTGGCTGGACTTCCGGCTGGCAGGTGATCGAATGCGGGCGGTTCCTGCGCAATATGTGGCCGAAGGGCCGGCACCATAGTCCGAGTTCATACTCCGCGCCGGAGGGCACCATGACGAGCCACTCTTCAAACGCTTGCCGCCCCACGGCCGGTTTGGCCGCGCGCCGCTCGTGGCCATCGTCCCTCGTGCCGAGGCTCGCCGCTTTTCTGACCAGGAGGCTGCCGCTGGTCGCCCTCCGTGACCCGAAGCGCGTTGCGGCGGTTTTCCTCCTCGGGCTCGTCACGCTCGCCGTCGCCGCCGTCCTCACGGTGCGGTGCACCGGGGCCGACGGCGACTACCACATCGGCGTCGTCCTCCCGCTGTCGGGCGAGTTCGAGGAGGCGAGCACCGAGCTGCTCCGAGGGATCCGGATGCTCGTCGAGGAGGTCAACGCCGAGGGAGGGGTGGACGGCCGAACGATCCACCTGGTCCTCGAGGACGACGCGAACAGCCCCGAGGGTGCGGCGGAGGCCGCCGAGAGGCTCGCCGACGACGAGCGGATCCTCGGCGTGGTCGGCCACTTTTACTCCTCGACCGCCATGGGCGCGACTGGCGTGTACGATGCCCGGGGCCTGGTCAACGTGGTCCCGGTGGCCAACGACCCCCGCGTCACCCGGGGAAGCGACTGGGTCTTCGGCATGCTACCACCCACCGACGTCGAGGGGCGCTTCATGGCGACCTACCTCGCCGACGTCCTGGACGTGGCCCGCGTGGCTGTCGTGCACGAGACCGACGCCTACGGGGCGGGGCTCGCCGGGGCGTTCGCCGACGAGGCGGCCATGAACGGGATCGACGTGGTCGAGGTGACGAGCTTCGATACGGCCGAGTGGTTCCCCGGGACGCCCGCCCGCGAGCCGGACATCGACGCCATGCTGGTCTTCTCCCAGGTCGGCGTCGGCCGGGAGATCCTCTCGCGGCTTCGCGACGGCGGCGTGAGTGTGCCCATCTTCCTGCCGAGCGTCTTCGTCGAGGACCCCTCGCTGCCCGACTTCCACCGGAGACTCGGCGGGGGTCCGCTCTTCGTCGTGACTCCCTTCCTCTACCAGACCGCGAATTCCCAGGCCACGCGGTTCCAGCGCCGGTACGTCGAGCGATACGGCGAGGAGCCGGGCGCCCAGGCTCCAATGGCCTACGACGCCGCGCGGCTCCTCGTCACGGCCATCCGCGACGCGGGTCGCGATCGATCCGGGATCCGGGACCATCTGGCGGGCATCCGGGACGAGCGCGCGATCCACTCGGTGAGCGGCGTGCTCACGATGGACGACGAGGGGGCCGTTGACCGGGCCCTGTACGTGACGCAGGTGGAGGATGGCCACTTCAAGGTCGCCTTCACCCAGCTGCTGCCCTCCGGGGAAGGGGACCTGCAGTCGGTGGACGTGGCCTACGTCGGCATCGACCACTTTCGCGTCGGGACCATCGATCCCGGTCGCTTCGCGTTCCAGGCCGAGCTCTTCATGTGGGTCAAGTGGCGGGACTCCAGGCTCGATACCTCGGACATCATCATCATCAACGGCGTCCACGGCGTCGACGACGAACAGTATGTCCTGGTCGAAGACCTTTCGGGGCCGGTACGCTACCGCGCGTATCGGATCAAGAGCACCTTTCTAACGCCCTTCGACCTGCGGCGCTTTCCCTTCGACATGCAGTCGCTGGTGCTCCAAGTCGGCCACCGGACCTGGGATAGCACCGAGCTCCTCCTGGTCCCGGACGTCGGACACTTCTGGACCGATCCGGTGACGCTCCACGATCCGGAGTGGCGATACCGGGGCCAGTCGGTGTACTCGGAGGTGTACCGGTACCCGTCTCACTTCGGGAACCCGCTCGTGCAGTCCCGCATCGACACCCCCTACTTCTCGAGCGTGAATGTCGAGCTGTCGGTGGCGCGAACGGCCGTCTCCCATCTGATCACGACGCTCCTGCCGCTCGTCATCATCCTGCTGCTCACCGTCGCGATCATCTGGCTGACCGGCGTCGACTTCTCCGCGCGGCTGCGCATCGGGATGACCTCGCTTCTGGCGATCCTCGTCTTCCACATGACCCAGTCCGTCTACGTGCCGAACGTCGGCTACCTCACGTCAATCGACGTCTATTTCCTCATGGCCTACGTGTGCTTCTTCCTTCTGTTCTTCATCATGATCGGGGTCTACCTGCTCCGGGAGTCAGGCCGTGAGAGGCTCGCCATCCTGCTGAACCGAGGCGGCCCCGCGCTCGTCCTCCTGGCGGTGCTGAGCGGCTTCGCATGGGTCGCTTGGAGGTGGTAGCTCGACTTGGAGGGGTCTGGTCCCCGGGGGTTCCCTTGTCTGGGAGAACCTCGTCCGCTTCTCGGACCCGGCGACCCGGAGGGCCGCCGCCGGGGTCGTGGTCAACGCCGGCCGGCGTTGCATAAACTGACCGTTCAACTGGGTCGAGTTTGGGGGCGCAGTCCCGAAGGGTCTGCGCCCTACGTTCCGCCCTCCGCCAGGACGGTCTGGAACCGTTCGGCCCGGTGCGGCTCGCCCAACTCCTCGTAGAGATCCACCAGACGGGCAGCAGCCTCGCGGGTCCGGGGGTGGTCGACTCCGAGCTCCTCGTCCAGCGTCTCGAACCCCTCCAGCAGGAGTGGCTCCGCCTCGGCATGCCGCCCGAGGACGACGAGGACCCCCCCGAACCGGCTCCGGTTGTGGGCCAGCTCCTGGTGGTTCTCCGGGTGGACCTCCTCCAAGATCGAGACCGCCTCCCGGTAGCGAGGGTACGCTTCCTCCGGGTGCCCCCTCCTGAGATGCACCTGGGCCAGGTTCGCAAGCGCGATGGCGGTGAACCGGTGCCGCTCCCCGAGGCTCTCGGCGTAGACCTCCGCTGCGCGTTCGTACAGGCGGGCCGCTTCGTCATAGTCACCCCGGAGCTCGAGCGTGGAGGCCAGGTTGTTCAGGGTGGTGCCGACGTTGGGGTGGGTGGGGGAGAGGATCCGTTCGCGGATCGCGAGCGCCTCCCGGAGGTAGCGTTCGGCACGTTCATGGTCGCCCATGGCGCTGACCAGGGTCGCGATCTGGCCCAGCCCCACGGCGGTTTCGAAATGGTCGTCTCCCAGGGTGGCGCGCCGGATCCGGAGCGCCTCGGTCAGGAGGGAATCGGCGAGTTCGAAGTCTCCCACCTCCTCGTAGAGCTTCCCCAGGTTCGCCATGACCCGGGTCACGCTGGCGTGCTCCGGGCCGAAGACCGCCATCTTCACGGCCAAGGCCTCCCGGTAGCGTGGCTCGGCCTCGCTGTACTTCCCCTGCTGGAAGAGAGCCACGGCCAGTCGGTTGAGCGCAGCGCCGAGCGCCTCCTGGGGCCGGTCGTCGATGGCGCGGTAGATCCGCACCGCGAGCCGATGGAGTGCTTCGGCGTCCGCGTAGCGGCCCTTGTAGGTCCGGACGGAGCCGAGGTCGCTGAGCGTGCTCGCAAGCTCCGGGTGGTTCGCCGGTAGCTCGTGCTCCCGGAGGGCCAGCGCCTCCCGGAGCACCTCCTCCGCCCGGTCGTATTCCCCCGTGTCGACGAGGAGCCCCCCGAGACTGGAGAGGCTTTCCGCCACCTCGAGGCGCGCGCCTCCCTGCCGGCGGAGGTCGAGGGCACGGGTCAGAAGCACTTCGGCTCGCTCGTAGTTGCTGAGCTGGGCGTGGACCCGCCCCAGGGTGTTCAGCATGGCGGCTTTCACCGCCTCCTGATCGGCTAACGCCTCGGCCTGCCTTTCCCCGCGTTCCAGGAGCACGCGCACGTCCAGCTCGTCCGCCTCAGCCGCGTACGGATCGCCCGTCCCGAAGAGGCTGATGACGTACTCGCTGACCTGTGCTGCCTTCTGGGCCTCGACCCGGACCCGGTCCCGTTCCGCGGCCAGTTGGATCGTATGGAATCCCAGCATGCCAGAAACCAGGGCGACCACCCCGGCTGCCACGCCCACCATTCGCAGGTGGCGCCGGAGAAACTTGCCGGTCCGGTAGCCCACGGTGGCTGGCCGGGCGTCCAAAGGTTGCCCGTCCGCGTAGTGGTCCAGGTCGCGGATCAGGGCTTCCACCGTAGGATAGCGATGTCCCGGATCCTCCTGGATAGCCGTGAGACAGATCACGTCCAGGTCCGCCCACTCGTGCCGAGTAGGGGCCGCCTGACGGGCAACGGAGGAGAAAGAGCCGCTCGAGCCGGCGCCGGTCGCGGCCCAGGAAGGAGGTTCCGGCTCGCCTTCGAGGATCCGGTTCTCCATCTGGCCCGGAGTCAGGCCCTTCAGAACGTAGGGATGCCGCCCGGCCAGGAGCTCGTAGAGGATCACGCCGAGCGCATACACGTCCGTGTACACCCCCACCGGATCTCCGGTGAGCTGCTCGGGCGCCGCGTAGGCCGGGGTCATGGGAGCGAGCGCCGTGCCGATCTGCTCCTCGGCCGTCTCCAGGGTCTCGAGGTGTTTGGCGATGCCGAAGTCGAGAAGCTTGACCCGGCCGTCGCCGGTGACCAGCACGTTGGACGGCTTCAGGTCCCGGTGAATCACCGCCTGCCGGTGCGCATAGAGCACGACCTCGCAGACGGCACGGAAGAGACGGAGGCGTGCCGGGATCCCGAGAGCCCGCTCCTCGCAGTACGCCGTGACGGGGACGCCCTCGACATACTCCATGACGAAGTAGGGCGTGCCGTCCTCCAGGACGTCGGCGTCGTGGAGGGTGGCGACGCCGGGATGGTTGAGCTGCGCCAGGGTTCGTTCCTCGCGCTCGAAGCGAGCCCTCCAAACGGGCGAGAGCCAGGCGTCGCGAAGCACCTTGACGGCGACGCGCTTCCGGAGGTCCTCCCGCTCGGCGAGGTAGACGACCCCCATGCCGCCCCGCCCAAGCACGTCCAGGACGCGGTAGGGGCCGAAGTGGGTCACGTTGGGAACCGAGCCGTCGAGGACGTCGCGAGCCACCCGGCCCGCCTCCCGGTCGAGCAGGGAGTGGTCTCGGCCGTCCGCTTCGAGAAGCGCGAGCACTTCGGCCAGGAGCTCCGGGTCCTCCCCGCTCTGGGCATCCAGGAAGGCGAGCCGGTCGGCTTCCGGCCGCTCTAGGGCTTCACGGAAGAGCTCCTCGATCCGGTCCCAGCGCGCGGGGTCGTGGCCCATGACTCGCTCCTGTGGTGGCGGCCCGGACGATGGTCAGGGCCCGGGGCCGTCGGCGAGCTCGCGGGCGAGCCACGCTCGCGCCACACGCCAGTCACGGACCACCGTGGCCGGGGAGACGCCGAGGAGCTCTGCCGTCTCGTTCAGATCGAACCCGCCAAAGAACCGGCATTCGACCACCTGGGCCTGGCGTGGGCGGGTCCGGGCCAGGTCGCGCAGCGCCTCCTCCAGCCGGAGGACCTCCTCGGCGCTTCCGTTCGACTGGGCGAGCTCCTCGTGAAGGGGGACGAACACCTGGTCACCCCCCCGCTTGAGGGCTCGCCGGCGGCGCGCGGCCTCGACCAGCACCTGGCGCATCGCCCGGGCCACGATCCTCTTGAAGTGCAGATGTGAGGCGGGCGTCAAGCTGAAGGATCCGGCCAGCTTGAGGTAGGCCTCGTTGACCAGCGCGGTGGGGTTGAGCGTGGCGTTCGGGTCGTCCCCGGAGACCGCCGCGGCGAGGCGGCGGAGCTCCTGGTACGCGACGGTAAAAAGACCGTCCAGATCGGCCGGATCCCCAGGCGGTGGACCGGGAAGGCTTCCCGACGGGGTGGGTGGCCGCGTACTGGCCATGGCCTGCATCCTCGGCGACGAAGGGTCCGTGACGGCGGTCGCTGTTCTCTGGTCAGTATACGTCGTGAGAGGATAACCGGGCAAGCTGAAACAAAGTGAATCTTTCCCCTTTTCGCCGCCCCAGGGAAAGGAGGACCAGCTTTGGTGAAGGAAGGAGGGGGTGCGGGTGCCTTGACGCCGCCTGAGCGGCCGATACGAGGGTTCTTCGGTACTGCGGGATGCTTCAACGCCACCTGCGGGGTTGGACGGGGTAGACCCACCGGAAGCGCCACTGCTGTCGATTGGTGGCGGGGATTGCCCTCAGGGCTTCGCGTCGTACTGTGGTCCCGATGTACAATGCTCAGCCATCGACCCGTTTCTCCGCAGAGGGTCTGGAAATCCTTTCAAACGTTGCTCAGCACAGCGGTAGTCATCAGTGGGAGTGCGACGTCGGGATGTGGGGAGTTGAGTTGGCGATGAACCAGGACAGGGTCTTCTGGGCCGAGAATTGGGGGACCTGCATCGTCGACCACCCTGACGGGATGCACGACCACCTCACCGAAGGGGGAACAATTCTGATTGATCCCTCGCTCTCGACGCCGGAGACGACCTGAAGCACGCGGCCGGGCGGCGGTTCCCGGGTCCTCGGGCCGGGATCATGGTCGTCATCGCTGTTCTTTCAGTTGCGTGGCTCGTCGGCGGGCCCGGGGAGCTCCGGGGGCAGGATCCTCGCGTGATCACGGTTCAGGAGAACGCCGAGCATTTCCTGGTAACCGCCCTGAGGGAGATCGTCATGGAGCGCGATTCGATTGCAATCGAGCAGCTTGAACGGGCACCGATCCCGTCGGCCGGGACCCTCATCGCCCAAGGCGAGGGCGATGTGCTCCTCGAGATGTTCTGGGATGAGCCGTCCGAGAGAAGATTCCGGGACGTGGAACCGAAACCGGAACTGGAGCCGCTCGCAGAGCTGCTGAGATCGACTCTGCGTTCATGGGGCATCCCCACCCGGACCGCCGACACTCCCGTGCCGGCGGACCTATGCGAGTATGTCACCGTTGTGGAGCCCTCTCGAAGGGGACATTGCATGGGTGGGGGTGAACATCAGGGTACACAGCGCCCAACCCGACCCCCGGGGCGGCACGCACACCGGACCCATCACCGTCCGGTTCGAGCCCGGATCCGAGGGGCAACCGGCCTGGGTGGTGCGGCTATTCAGCGACAGGCATCCTGCTTGCCGTGGTGCCCGATGAGGATTCCGTCTGGGGGTGGGGCGGTAACGGGACGCAGGGGATGGTTCTCTGAGAGTTAACCTCCCTGGCCGAGCGGGGTCACGACGTGAATGACCGCCGATGCGTCAGAGCCTCCCTCAGGCCGAGGTCCGGGGGAAAGGGTTGTGCAGGATGTACCGCTCGTCCGACCCGTGGCTTCGGAGGTACCGGATCGACCCAACCTGTAGCAGGTGATGGGTTGATGTCCTTTGCCCCATCTGCAAGTCTGAGGAGAGTTGACGGTGTGAACGAGCATCAATCCGACGCGGCGTCCTGCCAGGAGGGTGAGCGCACCCCGAGGTGAGATCGGCGGCGCAGCGTTCTTGGCGGCCCCACCAGTCTGGTCCCTCGGCCGGGGACGCCCTTCCGAAAATTTCCGATTCGGCATCGAGCTGTGCCACCGCTGTGTCACGCGCTGTGCCAAATACCGGAAAAAACCGGAAATCTGGCCCCGGAAAACCCAATAAGGGCAACAGGTTCCGTAAACCTCGCTCTTCTCAAAAACCTCTGGCCTTCGGGCTGTGTGGGTTCGAGTCCCACTCCCGGCACTTCAGATTACGCGCGAACGTTCAGGCTCCCGGTAGGGCTGCTCTCCCGGGCAGGTGGGTGTGGGAC
>SKVI01000085.1 GCA_007129525.1 Gemmatimonadota bacterium
CGCACGACCGGTGGCCCGCCAGCTTCCACCCCTCCAGCCGGTCGTACTCCGCCACCAGCACCAGGAACCGGTAGTCGTGGGCGTGGCGGTGCCCCGCCATCTCCGCCATCCGGTCCTCCAGGGTGACGATCCGGTCCTGGTGGGTGGCGGGGTCGGCGAAGTTGGAGGCCGGTTGCGGATCGGGTCTGGAGTTGCGGGCCTCCCCATCGTACGCCGGCGGCTCCGCTTCGCGGATCTGCCAACGGTCATGCCCGGGAGCCGATCCCATGTGCGCCGTTCTCGGGGACCGCGCACCGACGGACGTTCCAGCTGGAACGTCCATCCGATCAAGGCCGTTCACGCTCGTCTCTTCCTGCCCGTACGCCGCGCTCGCCTCGCCGGTGACCATGCCGCCAGCCATCGTCCGATCCGCTGCTCCCCCGCGGTCCGCCACCGCCACCCGGCCCGCCACCACTGTGTCCTTCGCCATGATCCCATCCATGCCACCATCTCCCAAGTTCAATTCCGCCATCTGCTTGCACTAAATATAACGGCGGGTTTGGCGACCCTCTCACGTGGCGCTGGACGGCGAAATCGGCCTTCTCAGGTCATCCGGCTCCGGGTAGGCGGCCGAGAGAGGTCAGGCGGAACGGCAGGCCGGCCGACGGCGGTGTTTGGCGGGCATGTCGGTTCAGCCTGACAGCCCCGCCCGAAAAGCTGTCCATAGCTGATTGGGAACTCTGCGTGGGCGGCTGGGCGTCCGTGCGGGTAGATGGGACCGGGACCTTCGCCCAGACCTTCGCAGGTGTCCGGGCGCAGCAACCCGAGTGTCCACTTCCTCGTTCCTCCTGACCCCTGCCTCTCGACAGCTCAGACAGGCTCAGGGGGGGATTCCTGGGGAAAGTCCTGATCGCCATTGGACCTTCCCCATTCGTCTCGGTCCATCCTCGCGGAGGGGGAGCAGCGCGCCGTCGGAACGGGAGGGGAGGTGGGGAGTCGTGGTCGTCACCCTCCGCCGGGCTCGTGGTCTCCGTCCCGAGCCTCCGGACCCAGTCGCAGGTGCTGGGTGGGAAGGAACCACCGGCGCAGAAGCTCGTCAGCCCATCCCTGCCGCCACGGGCCCCAACCCTCCAGAGTCTGCGAGTCGAGTCCACTTCCCCGCCACTCGGTACGCTGACCGGGACCCTCGGCATCGGGCACCCCGTCCGGCCCGAACCGGAGAAAGTTCACCACCGCCGCCAGGGTCTCCTCGTTCTCCACCAACTGGGGATGTGTGGGACAGCAGATCTCCAGATTGAGAGCCCCCAGGAGCATGGCCGACGAGCCGGGGATGACCCGAAGGTCCACCGGGGTGCGGATGGCCAGTGCCTCGACCTCCTCCGGCACTCCGTTGTCGGCGTTGAGGCGGGTCAGGAAGTCGCTTCCGGGAACCATCTCGCGCCCGCCCTCGCCCCAGGCCAGCATGGCCGCCACGGTACCCCGATGGGGCGTGCCCAGAAAGACCGCTCGCCGCACCCGTTCGTTGCCCCCCTCGAACCTGAGATAGTGGCGCAGGGCCAGTCCGCCCATGGAGTGGGCCACCACGTCGATCCGCTCCGATCCGGTGAGCCCTCGGAGCGACTCCACAGCCCGGGCCACCTCCCGGGCGTTGGACTCGTTGCTCCCCCACGGATCGTCGAATCCCACCGCCTGGACCCTGGCCTCGGTCCACCCCTTCCCCAGGAACCAGGCCCGGGCAGGCGCGAGATCCGATGCTCCGTCCCCCCAACCCGGAACCAGAAGGACGGGAACCAGATCGGGATCGGGATCGGTGAAGAGATCCTGGGCATCCACCGCGGCCGGACCGATCCCTGCTCCCCCGGACCCCAGGAAGAGGAGGAGAAGGGCCGCAGTCAGGGGCCGCAGGAGCAAATGGATCGTCATCTTGGTCTGCTGTCCCGGGTTTCGGAGGGGATCAGGGCACTCTATACTTCTCCCCGGCAATCTGACATCGGCCGGTTGACCGACGGCGATCTTCCGTCGTCCCCGCCCCATAATTCTACAGAGGAGTGTTCCCATGTCGAAGGAGAAGGTCTCGGGCCGTTGGGCCCTCATCCTCGGTGCCTCCAGCGGATTCGGCAAAGCTTGCGCCGGATCGCTGGCCGGCGCCGGCTACGACATATTTGGTATACACCTGGATCGCCGTGCGGGTCTCAAGAAGGTGGAGGAGTTCAAGGAGGAACTTGAAGCCCAGGGGACCCGGGCCCACTTCTTCAATATGAATGCGGCGGACCAGGAGAAGATGGAGGGCGCGCTGGACGAGATGGAGGAGTTCATGGAGGAAGGCGAGGACATCGGGGTCCTCATGCACTCGCTGGCCTTCGGAACCCTCCGGGACTACGTGGGCGAAGAGGGGATGACCGCAGCGCAGATGGACATGACCGTGCGGGTCATGGGCCACTCGCTGGTGGACTGGGTACAGGCGGTGATGGCCCGTGACCTCATGGGGGAGCACGGTCGGATCTTCGCTATGACCTCCACCGGATCCAACCGGGTGATCCCCAAGTACGGAGCCGTCTCTGCGGCCAAGGCGGTGCTGGAGGTCCATTGCCGGCAGCTCGCCTACGAGCTGGCCACCCGCAAGATCACGGTGAACGCCCTCCGAGGCGGTGTCACCGATACTCCCGCGCTCCGGAAGATCCCGGGGCACCAAGCTCTGGTGGAAGGGGGAATGGCCCGCAATCCGTCCAACCGCCTCACCACCCCCGAGGACGTGGCCCGGGCCATGGTGGCCCTCTGTTCGGAGGACACCTACTGGGTCACCGGAAACGTCATCAACGTGGACGGCGGCGAGGAGATCATCGCCTGAGGGCCTGACGCTCGTCGCGGAGTCTGAGCAGACTCGCGGAGTCCGGTCGGACGACTACGCCCCCGCCACCTCGCGGATCGCCTCCTCCAGCAGGCCGACGGCTGTATCGATCTCCCGGTCGCTCACCACCAGGGGCGGAGACAGCTCCACCACCTGACCCGTCTCCCCGGCCGGGAGGACCAGGAGCCCCCGCCGGAGGGCCGCCGCCGCCACCTGGGCACCCACCCCCTCTCCGGCAAGCTCGATCCCCACGAAGAGGCCGCGCCCCCGGATCTCCTGGAGCGCGCCGCGGGGTGGATCGCGCTCGCTGGATGGATCGCGCTCGGCGGGCGGGTCACGCTCGGCGGCCGCCGTCGCCCCCAGGCGCTCCCGCAGCCCTTCCAGGAGCCGGGCCCCCGAACGCACGGCCCGGTCCGGCAGCGCCTCCTCCTCCAGCACCTCCAGGAAGGCCGTGGCCGAGGCGCAGGCCAGGGGGTGTCCCAGGAAGGTGGAGGTGTGGAGGGCCTCTCCCGTGGAAGGCGGCCAGGCGTCCATCACCCCCCGGGACCCGGCACACGCGCTCAGCGGGAGCCCGCCACCCAGCGCCTTCCCCAGGCAGATGAGATCGGGGACCACCCCCTCGTGTTCCAGGGCGAAGCGCCGCCCGGTGCGTCCGAATCCGGTGAAGACCTCGTCGAAGACCAGGAGCGCTCCCGCCTCCCGGGTCATTTGCGCTACCCGGGCCAGGAAGCCCGGAGGCGGGATCCGGACGCCGGCTCGCCCCTGGATGGGCTCCACGATGACGGCACCCACCTCCTGGGCGGAGCCTCCCCCACCACCGGCGCCTCCCCGACCG
>SKVI01000327.1 GCA_007129525.1 Gemmatimonadota bacterium
CTGCTTCGGGTCCCGGATCATGGCCACCGGTTCGTGGGGCCCTTCCTTCAGAAACTGGACGGTGCGACGGCCTGTGAGTCCGTTGGCTCCGATGACGAGTACGCGCATGGGTGTGCCTCAGCCGATGGTTGGAGTCAGGTGCTGGCGGGTGCGAGAGAGTACCCGATGGGGCGTCCGGCGTGCCGACGGGGGTATCTACTGCAGGGCCTGGCGCACCAGCTCCATGAGTTCGTCCTGCTCGAACGGCTTGTCCAGGGTGGCGAACACGCCTGCCTCCCGGGCTCGCTCCAGCAGTGACGGGTCCAGGAATCCCGAAGTGAGGAGCACCGGGAGGTCGGGACGCATGCGGCGCACCTCCCTGGCGAGCTCGATGCCGCTCATCCTGGGCATGGCATGGTCCGTGATGACCAGGTCCACATCACCCGGGCCCCGCGCCAGTGTAGCAAGGGCCGTCCTGGCGTCAGCGGCCTCCACGACCCGGTAGCCCGCCCGCTCGAGGAGTCGGCCCATTACCCGTCTGACCGAGGGTTCATCGTCCACCACCAGGATCCGGGGGTGCGAGGGGGTCTGGGAAGCCGCTTCCCGGCGCCCGGCGGCCCGGAACCCTTCCGGTGGCCCGGGAGTGGAGTGCGACGTGTCATCGTCCGGTCCGGTCGGGATCAACCTGGGCAGGCGGACCCGAACGGTGGTGCCCGCACCCACCTCGCTTTCCAGCTCCACCTGACCACCCATGCTCGTCACGATGCCATGGACCGTGGCCAGCCCCAGCCCTGTGCCCTCGCCTGGTTCGCGGGTGGTGAAGAAGGGGTCGAAGGCCCGGTCCAGGACCTCCGGAGCCATGCCGCAACCCGAGTCTGACACCTGGAGGATCACCTTGCCGTCATCCTCATTACCAGACGTGGCCAGGAGCAGGGTTCCCGGGTCGGACTCCATGGCGCGTACGGCGTTCGTCGCGAGGTTCATCACCACCTGGTGGAGTTCGCCGGAGTTTCCATGGATCCGGGAATCAGCGGCCTCAAGCCGACAAACCAGCTCGACATGCGAGGGGACGGTGCGTTGCAGCAGCGCTGCCACCTCCTCCACCACCGGGTCCAGCCGCGTGGCGCTGCGTTTTCGGCTGCTCGACCGGCTGAAGGCCAGTACCTGTTGCACCAGCTCGCGGGCCCTTGCGGCCGAGCGGGTAACCTCGTTCAGGTCCTGCCGTTCCGGGCTTCCCTCGGGGAGGCGCTCCTGGACGTCCCGGGTGTTTGCCAGGATGGGCACCAGGAGATTGTTGAAATCATGGGCGATCCCTCCGGCAAGGGTTCCCAGTGCCTCCATCTTGTGCGACTGGAGAAGCTGATCCTGCAGGCGCTTGCGCTCTGCCGCCTCCTGCTGCAGCGCGAGGTTGGCCCGGGTGAGCTCGTGGGCGGTCCGGGTCGACTCTTCGAGCGTTCCTTCCAGCCATCGCACCAGTGCCCCAATGGAAAGGGAGAGGATGGCAGCCAGAAAGAAGACGGAGCCGGCGTTTGCGAGCCAGCTCGTCAGCGAGTAGCGGCCTTCCGGGAGGTGTCGTCCGACGAGAGCCGGATCCAGGTGAATGAGCACCCCCAGCACCGCCAGGGTCAGGGCGGTCAGGACCAGCACCGCCAGGGCAGTCCTGATCCGGAAAAAGACGGCGGCCAACACCGGACAGACGGCGAGCCAGGCGGTTCCGGCTCCCATAGCGCCCAACTGAATCAGGAGCACGACGGCCAGAAAATACATCACGGCGACGAAGCCCCCGGCCCGGAGGGGGTAGTGGAGCCGGCGGGCCAGCGCGAGAAACACGATGATCCCGTAGGCCAGGGTGTCCGCTGCCATGACGGCCCACAGCTCCTCCTGGTAGGCAGCCCACATGCCGGGCACGTATGCGATTCCTGCCAGGATCGCAGTGGCTGCCAGCACCCTGTGGAGGATTCGGCTCCGGCGTTCCGTGAGGGCGCGTCGGGTGGAGTCGATGGAGGTGGACACGCTACTCGGGTTCAGTGGGCTGACCAGCAAGTATCACGGAAAAAAGCTCTATAGACTTCGCATCGAGGGAAAGTGGGAGGTGCCGGCGTCCCTTCCAGCCCCGTCGCCCGGGCCCTACGTTTCGGAGCCCCGATCCGCCAAACCCCAGCGCACCCCACCCATGAGCGACTCTCCAACCACTCACGAACCCCCGGCCTCCGGGAACCCCCGCGAGGTCTCGGCCGGCACCGACTTCATCCGGCAGATCATCCGGCGGGACCTGGCCGACGGCAAGAACGAAGGTCGGGTCATCACCCGCTTCCCGCCCGAGCCCAACGGCTTCCTCCACATCGGGCACGCCAAGTCCATTGTCCTGAACTTCGGGATCGCCCGGGAGTTCGGTGCCGTCGACGAAGTCCGGCAGGCGCGCTGTCACCTCCGTTTCGACGACACCAATCCCACCACCGAAGACCTCCGCTACGTGGAGGCCATCCAGGAGGATGTGCGCTGGCTGGGCTACGACTGGGGCGAGCACCTCTACTTTGCCTCGGACTACTTCGAGGAGCTGTACGCCTTTGCCCGGGAGCTCATCCGGAAGGGCCTGGCGTACGTGGACTCCCAGTCGGAGAAGGAGATTCGCGAGCGCCGGGGGACCGTCACCGAGCCCGGGATCCCCAGCCCCCATCGCGGGCGCTCGGTGGAGGCGAACCTGGACCTCTTCCGCCGGATGCGGGCCGGAGAGTTCGAGGACGGCGAGCACGTTCTCCGGGCCAAGATCGACATGGCCTCGCCCAACATGCTCATGCGCGACCCCCTCCTCTACCGGATCCGGCACGTGGAGCACTATCGCACGGGGGACGAGTGGTGCATCTACCCCCTCTACGACTTCGCGCACCCGCTGGGTGACGCGGTGGAGGGCATTACCCACTCGCTGTGTACGTTGGAGTTCGAGAACAACCGGGAGGTCTACGACTGGCTGGTAGAGAACACCAGCGTACCGTACCGGCCGCACCAGTACGAGTTCGCCCGGTTGAACCTGGACTTCACCATCATGAGCAAGAGGAAGCTCCTGCGCCTGGTGAAGGAGGGCGACGTGGACGGCTGGGACGATCCCCGCATGCCCACCATCGCGGGTCTCCGTCGCCGGGGAATCACCCCCGAGGCCGTCCGCAGCTTCTGCGAGATGATCGGGGTGGCCCGCTCCGACTCCCGGGTGGACATGGGCAAGCTGGAGTACGCCGTGCGGGATGACCTGAACCGGAAAGCCCCCCGGGTGCTGGCGGTCCTCGACCCTCTCAAGGTGGTCATCACCGACTGGCCCGAGGGCAAGACCGACGAGCTGGACGCTCCCCACTATCCCCACGACGTTCCCCTGGAGGGCTCCCGCGTGCTGCCCTTCTCCAGGGAGCTCTACATCGATCGGGCCGACTTCGCCGAGGATCCGCCAAAGGGGTTCCGGCGCCTGGTTCCCGGAGGCGAGGTCCGGCTCCGCTACGGGTACATCATCCGGTGCCGGGAGGTGGTGAAGGACGCCGAGGGCCGGATCACCGAGCTGCGCTGCACCCACGATCCGGGGAGCCGGGGAGGAAGCGCGCCGGACGGCCGGAAGGTGAAGGGGACCGTCCAGTGGGTCTCCGCGGCCCACGCTCTGCCGTGCCGGGTGCGGCTCTACGATCGGCTCTTC
>SKVI01000226.1 GCA_007129525.1 Gemmatimonadota bacterium
GTTCCCCGGGAGGGTAGCCGAGCACCGCCATGGATGCAGGATTCACGAAAAGGAAGGTGCCGTCCAGGGCGTGAAGGCAAAGGAGTTCCGGCGTCTCCTCGACCAGTAGCCGGTACAGGACGTCCGACGCCACCTGCGGAGCAGGGTCCTTCGAACCTTCGGACATGGCTGGCCCTCCCCTTTTCATTTCACGCGCCGAACATCAGGGGCCGGCGACGGAAGAGATCGCTCATGGGACCGTGCGGGCCGTGCGAACGGGAGATTGGGTAAGAAGGTTCCTGCTGGCAGAACCGCTCCATTTGAAAATGCTCTTGGTGGAGGAAGCGACGCAAGAACTGCCGAACTGGACGGGAAGCGTTGGGCTTCTGCCGGATTGCCGCGCCTCTCCAGGCCCAGCCACCCGAACCGGAGAACGAGCCATGACACGCATCGCCCTCGCAACCGGCCTCGCCCTCGTCGCCTTCAGCTTCGCCGTGACCCCCGTCCTCGCACAGCAGGGTGTCCGGGGCGGAGGCCCGCCCTTCTGCCAGAACGGCCAGGGGCACCCGGTGCATGGCTGGGGCTGGTGCGTTTCGAAGGGATGGGCACCGGCGCATCATGGGCCCACCTTCCTCCGTGGATGGGAGATGCTGAGTTGGGATGATGCGCGCTTCCGCCACAGGCGACCGGTCCGCTACGACCAATGGCTTGGCGAGGGCGACCTCGTCTCGATCATCGGCGATGTCGTGCTCCGCCGCGTTGCGGGCGAGGGCCGGGCGCGCGGCCACACAGAGCCGGCACGCGCGCGCTGGGTACAGCAGGGCTTGGACGGCTTCGCACTCGAGGTCAGGGCCGGCAACACGCCGATCGCCTACCTTCACGACTCGACACGCGACGGCCGCGTCGATCGCGTCTACCTCCGCCCGCGCCGCTGACGGAGCTTCTGGCCAGGGCGTTGTCGAGGGGATCGTTCTGGTAGGGGAAGCGCGAGCGGTGCCTTCCTTTCGCTTGCCCGCTGAAGAAGCCGCCCGATATGTTTCCTCCCCGGTCCTCGACCGGGCCCTCGACGCTATCGCTCGACGCAGGGACACCTGCCCGAGGAAGCTCCCTGCGAGTGGGAGAACGAGCTTGAAGCCGTTGCGGGCATTCGTGTCCTCGACACACGTGCAGGAGCGGGCGTTCCATGAGTCGGCTGATCCACGTCGTACGCGGCCTCGTCTCCGAGCTGAAGCGCCGGAAGGTCTTCCGTGTGGCGGGCGTCTACGCGGTGGTCGCATTCGTGGTGGTGCAGGTGGCGGACATCGTGTTTCCGGCGCTGCACCTTCCTGGCTGGACTGTCACCCTCGTTGTTGCGCTCGCCATCCTCGGCTTTCCCATCGCCCTCGTGCTGGCCTGGGCCCTGGAGGTGACGCCGGACGGTGTGAAGCGCACCGAACCAGCGCCGACCCGTGCTCCCAGCGCGAGCACCGGTGGCAGGGACTCCCGCCGCATCGCCATCGGCCTGGTTGTCGGATTCTTCCTTGCCGTGGCCGGCCTCGGTGCCTACGGCTGGATTGCCTCGAGCGGTAGCGACCCCGCCTCGGGCGAAGCGTACGCTGGCGGGAACGAGATCCTGGATTCGGAATCAGCTGCGGAATCTGCACTCGACCCCCATCGCGTGACCGTGCTCCCCTTCGTCGTGCGCGGGGACGAGGATCTGGCGTACCTCGGTGACAGCATGGTGGAACTATTTGGACTCACTCTGGACGGCGCCGGGTCGCTCCGGACTACCGATCCCCGAGCGGTGCTTGCCCGGGTTGCGAACCGTGCGGCCTCGCCAATGCTCGGGCCGGAGGAGGGGCGTGAGATCGCGGCGAGCTTCGGCGCCGGTCGCTACGTCCTGGGATCCATCACCCGTGTGGGGGAGGAGATTAGAGTCAATGCCGCCTGGTACGGAGAGGCCGGTGAGCAGCTCGGACGCGAAGAGGTCATCGCACGAGACGAGGAAGAGATCCTTTCCGGTCTCGACGATCTCGCCCGGAGCGCCCTCCTTTCGCTGGTCGGAGAGGAGGCACGTGGGCGCGGCGGTCTCGCCGAGAAGACCACCTCCTCGCTGGAGGCGCTCCGGGCCTACCTCGACGGCCAGGCCTACCTTCGAAGAAACGAGTTCGAGTCTGCGATGGACGCCCTCCAGAGGGCAGTGGAGGCCGATCCGGAGTTCACCCTGGCCTACTACTGGTTGAGCCGGGCGGCCGGCTGGTCGATTGCAGAAGGCGCAATGGAAGTCGCCGACCGCGCTGGCCGGCGGGCGGCTGAGCTGTCAGCTGGTCTCCCGCTCCACGAGCGCCGCCTTCTCACAGCGTACCTCGCCTTGCTTGAAAACCGGTTCGATGAAGCCGAGCGGCTCTACCGACTTCTCCTCGATACGGATCCGCATGACGTGGAAGCGTGGTACATGCTGGGAGAGGTACTCTTCCACGCCGCCAACACGCGCGGAAGCTCCGCCATGGTCGCACGACCCTATTTCGAGCGCGCCATGGACATCGATCCGACGCTCAATGAGCAGCTCTTCCATCTGATGCAGATCGCCGCGGTCCAGCGCGACCGCGAACTGCTCGACCAGATCACGCGGGACCTGGAGCGCCGCAAGCTGCCTTCCCGGGAAGAGCAGATACATGCGGCGGTTCGCGCTTATGTACTGGGCGGTGGACCAGAGTCCGACTTCGAGGAGCAGGATATCCGCATTATCCACGGCACCGCCAGGTATCTGGCGCAGTGGGGGCTGTTCGAGCAGGCGGAAGCGCTGCTGAGGCCCCTGGCACGGTCGAATCGAGCAGAAGACACCCGGCGCGCTGCCCACGATCACATCGGTTCATTGCTGTTCGTTCGGGGGAAGCTGGAAGCTGCCGACGGAGAGGTCACGGCGGTTGAGACCGATTCCGCCCTGAGGCGCGCCTGGGTGGCGACTGTTTTCCACATCCCCGACGCGACGGTGAGCCGCGAGGAGCGATTCCGCCTTCTGGAGCGAGTATCGGCGTTCACCCCAGAAACCTCTGAAATTGAAGCCGATCGCCTCTACCTCCTCGGCCTCCTCCATGCCGCGGTAGGCGATGAGGAGCAGGCACACGCCGCCGCCGCCCGGCTAAGAGGCATGGAGCCGCTCGAGTTTGCACCGAGTGGACGAACGAACCTCGCCCGGGCCGTCGAGGCGGAGGTGAGCCGCCGGCAGGGGCGCATGGGCGACGCGCTCCGGATCCTGGAGAGTTTCGAGTACGAAGGCTTTCCGGGCGTGTACGATGTTTGGGGGAGCTATCCAATGCCACGGGAGCGTCTTCTACGCGCGGAGCTCCTTGCCCAGGCGGGGCGGTTCGAGGAGGCGCTCGGATGGTACGAGACCCTCGACGGCCGTTATGAGCCAACGGAGCAGGGCTATCTGGCGCCCGCATACCTGGGACGAGCGCGGATGCACGAGGCGCTGAATCGGCCGGAGGAGGCCGCCCGAGCATACGAGAGGTTCGTCGAGCTGTGGCAGGACGCAGACGAGCCGCTCCAACCGATGGTGGCAGAGGCTCGCGAGCGGCTCGAGCATCTCACCGGCGATGAGCAGACGGCAGTAGGCTCGCTGGAGGCCGGAGCTGATGTTCGTGCGCTCGCTGCAGGAGCGGGCGTCCCATGAGTCGGCTGA
>SKVI01000067.1 GCA_007129525.1 Gemmatimonadota bacterium
ACCCCAATACAGCACGGGAGCAGGCATGTCCACCATCGAGCGCGAGGTGCCCACGGAGAGGCTGGAGAAGGAGCTCCGGAAGAAGAAGGAGGAGCTGGATGCCCTTCGCCAGGAGCTGGCCCGCTGGAAGGCCGAGCACCGGGACGCTCCCACCCGGGACACCACCTTCACCTCGGTTTCGGACCGGGAGGTGGAGCCGCTCTACACCCCCATCGACAGGGAGGATGCCCCGGGATACCTGGAAGGGCAGGGGCTTCCGGGCCGATATCCCTTCACCCGGGGTCCCTATGGGACCATGTACCGGACCCGGCTCTGGACCATGCGCCAGTTCGCCGGCTTCGCCACCGCCCGGGAGACAAACGAGCGCTACCACTACTTGCTCAGGAACGGCCAGACCGGGCTTTCGGTGGCCTTCGACTTTCCCACCCTCATGGGCTACGACTCCGACCACCCCCGGTCGTTGGGAGAGGTGGGGGTCTGCGGGGTGGCCATCTCCTCGTTGGCCGACATGGAGACCCTCTTCGACGGAATCCCCCTGGACCAGGTCTCGGTCTCCATGACCATCAACGGCCCGGCCATCATCCTCTTCTGCTTCTACGTGGCGGCGGCCGAGAAGCAGGGGGTGAGCCCGGAGCAGCTCCGGGGCACCGTGCAGAACGACATCCTGAAGGAGTACCAGGCCCAGCACGCCTGGGTCTTTCCGCCGGAGCCGGCACTCCGGGCCATCGTGGACATGTTCGACTGGTGCTCGCAGCACGCGCCTCTGTACAACCCCATCTCCATCTCGGGCTACCACATCCGCGAGGCGGGGGCCACGGCGGGCCAGGAGCTGGCCTTCACCCTCCGCAACGGCTTCGAGTACGTGGAACGGGGGATTGAACGGGGACTCGACGTGGACAGCTTCGCCCCGCGGCTCTCCTTCTTTTTCGACATCCACAACGACTTCTTCGAGGAGGTGGCCAAGCTCCGGGCCGCCCGCCGGATCTGGGCTCGGCACATGAAGGAGACGTACGGGGCAAAGAACCCGGCGTCGTGGCGGCTGAGGACCCACTGCCAGACCGCGGGGGTGACCCTCACCGCGCAGCAGCCCGAGAACAACATCGTGCGGGTGGCCTACCAGGCCATGGCGGCGGTGCTGGGGGGCACCCAGTCGCTCCACACCAACTCCATGGACGAGACGCTGGCGCTGCCCACCGAGAAGTCGGTGCGGGTGGCGCTGCGGACCCAGCAGGTCCTGGCCCACGAGACCGGCGTGCCCAACACCATCGATCCCCTGGCGGGCTCCTACTACGTGGAGAGCCTCACCGACGAGCTGGAGGCCGAGGCCGAGGAGCTCTTCCGCGAGATCGACGAGGTGGGCGGGGTGGTGCCCGGCATCGAGGCCGGCTGGTTCCAGAAGGAGATCGCCCACTCGGCCCTCCGCCAGCAGGAGGAGATGGAATCCGGCGAGCGGGTCATCGTGGGGGTCAACGACTTCACAGACGGCTCCGAGGAGGTGGCCATCGACACCCTCCGGATCGATCCCGAGGTGGAGGAACGGCAGCGAGAGGAGATGGCGCGGCTCCGCGAGGAGCGGGACTCGGAGGCTGTGGAGCGGACCCTCTCCGCGCTGACCGAAGCCGCCCGGAGCGACGAGAACCTGGTTCCCCGGATCCTGGACTGCGCCCGGGCCTACTGCACCCTCTACGAGATCCGCCACGCCATGGAGAAGGAGTTCGGCTCGTACAAGGAGCCGGTCTTCTTCTGAGGTGGCCGCCGAGGCCCCCGATCTCCGGTCCAAATTCTTCATGATATCCTCCGCCCCCGAGCGACCCGACGCCATCCTCCTGGATGCCGGAAACACCCTGGTCTTCGCTGATCGCGTCCGCATGGCCCGGATCTACCGTTCCGCCGGAGTACCCTGGGACGATGAACGGTTCGTGGAGGCGGAGTTGGCGGCTCGAAGGGAGTTGTCCCGGAACATCGGTGAGGAGCACGTTGGCACCGAGCCTCACCTGTGGCGGGAGTACTTCCTGACGCTCTTTCGCCGTTCGGGGGTGCCCGAGACGCTCCTGGACCCGGTGGGCGAAGCGCTCCGGACGGCCCATGACCGGGCGCACCTGTGGACCCACGTCGAGGAAGGGACGGCGCAGGCACTGGATCGCCTCCGGGAGGCCGGTTTTCGGTTGGGAGTCATCTCCAACGCCGACGGCCGGATGGAGGACGCTCTGGTCCGGGCCGGGCTCCGGGACCGGGTGGAGTTCGTCATCGACTCGGAGGCGGTGGGCATGGAGAAGCCCGATCCCCGGATCTTTGAGGCGGGAGCCCAGCGGCTCGAGACGCCGGTGGAGCGGTGCATGTACGTGGGAGACCTCTACCCGGTGGATGTGGTGGGGGCCTGGACGGCCGGGATGTCAGCGGTGCTCCTTGATCCGGCCGCCCACCACGACGTCCCGGTGGACCGGATTGCGGCCGTGCGGGATCTGCCGGAGTACCTGGCCCATTTCTCCGGATGATCTCTCGTGCCGCCTGCCGCCGGGCCCTGCTGCGAGCGGGCCGTACCAGGTGACCTCCGCTCCCACCCTTCATACATTTCAGGGCTGAACGCAGCCCACCGCGTCTTCACACACCCACGGAGCGACTTCCATGAGCGAAACGGACCGCAAGATCCGGGTCTTGGTGGCCAAGCCGGGGCTGGACGGCCATGACCGCGGTGCCAAGGTCATTGCCAGCGTCTTCCGCGACGCCGGTTTCGAGGTCATCTACACCGGCCTGCACCAGACCCCCGAGATGATCGTATCGGCCGCCGTGCAGGAGGACGTGGACGTGGTGGCCATGTCGGTCCTCTCAGGGGCCCACATGACCCTCTTTCCCCGGGTCCGGGAGCTGCTCGACGCCGAGGGGGCCGACCACATCCTCCTCACCGGGGGCGGGATCATTCCGGAGGACGACATGAAGGAGCTGGAGAAGAAGGGCGTGGGCCGCCTCTTCGGACCCGGGACGCCCACCACCGAGGCGGTGCGCTACATCAGGGAGTGGTTCGAGGAAAATCGCCAGACGGAAGGGGTGTGAGGGGATGGGACAGACCGAGGCGCCGGGCCGACTCCGGAAGCTTTCCGACGAGCTCCTGGAGCTGAGGGAACGACTCCGGGCCGGAGGCGGCGAGCGGCGGATCAAGCGGCAGCACGACCAGGGCAAGCTCACCGCCCGGGAGCGGATCGAGGGGCTCCTGGACCCCGACGCTCCCCAGGTGGAGGTGGGGCTCCTGGTGGCCCACGACCAGTACGACGGGCAGGCCCCCGCCGCCGGGGTGGTGACCACCGTGGGCCGGATTTACGACCGGGAGGTGGTGGTGGTGGCCAACGACGCCACCGTGAAGGCCGGCTCGTGGTGGCCCGAGACCATCACCAAGATCCTCCGGGCGCAGGAGATCGCCATGCGCTGCCGGATTCCCATCCTGTACCTGGTGGACTCGGCGGGGGTGAACCTGCCGGTGTAGCGCTTGGCCTGGAAGATGACGGGGAAGCTGAGGAGGCCGGCGAGTCGGACGATGCCGTGGCCGTCGATGCCGCCGTCGCCGGACTTGCCGGTGACCTCGACCTGGATGAAGCCGGATTCTCGGAGGAGGCGTTGGCAGAGGCGCTCGAACGC
>SKVI01000152.1 GCA_007129525.1 Gemmatimonadota bacterium
CGGAGCTCTCCGATGCACGGGTCGCCTGGACGGAGCTCTACACCGGGGACAACGAGGTGCCGGCACTCCTGGACGCGTGGGGTCGCATGGCCCTGGGCGCCGTGGAGCGGGAGGAAGCCATGGCCGGGAGTGCCACCGGAGGCGCCTTTCGCACGGCGGCAGCCCTCCGCGCGGTGCGGGAGCAGGCGCTGAGTCTGGGTCCGCCCGAGGCGTGGCCGGAGTACTTCTTCCGGCACTCGCGGTCGTTTCACTTCTCGGCCCGGCTCTTCCCGGCCGACGAGGCTCGTCTCGTGGCCGGGGTCTACACCTTCTGTCGCTTCACCGACGACCTGGTGGACCGGGCGCCGGAGCTGCCCCCGAACGAGCTGCACGGCCGCCTGGAGGTTTGGCGCGAACTCGTGCAGGAGGCGTACGACGGCCGGTCCAGCGGCGTCCCGTTGCTGGATCGAGTCATGGGGGAGACTCGGCGACGGGGGGTGCCCGTCCGATACGCCCATGCTCTGGTTGACGGGGTGGCCATGGATCTGCATCCGGAGATGTATCCCGATATCGAGGCCTTGCGAAACTACTCGTACCACGTGGCCTCCGTGGTTGGGCTCTGGCTCACCGAGCTCTTCGGCGTGCGGGACCCCTGGGTGCTGGCCCGGGCCGAGGCGCTGGGTCACGCCATGCAGCTCACCAACATACTCCGGGACGTGGGTGAAGACCTCCGGCGGGGTCGCCTCTACCTCCCGCTGGAGGTTCTGGAGGCCCACGGCGTTCGGCCCAGTCAACTGGAGTCGGCTGCCGCCAACGGAGCTCCGCTCCCGGAGGGCTACCCGGAAGTGTTGGAAGCCCTCATGGCGATGGCCGAGGAGGAGTACGACTGTGCGATGGAGGCCGTCCCCGCCCTTCCGCCTTCCTTCCAGCGGCCGGTGGCTGCCGCAGCCCGGATCTATCGGGGGATCCACCGGGAGATCCGTGGCAACGACTACGACAATCTGCGGCAGCGGGCCATGACCTCGCTGCCCCGAAAAATCATTCTGGGGGGTCGAGGGCTCTGGGAGCTCCGAGGTGCCCGCAGGAGCTACCAGGAGCAGAGCACGTGAGCAGATCTCAGCAAGCGGTGGTCATCGGAAGCGGGTTCGGGGGCCTGGCGCTGGCCGTTCGACTCCAGGCCGCCGGAGTCCAGGTGACGATTCTGGAGAAGCGGGAGGCCATTGGCGGACGGGCCTACCGCCTCGAAGATCGGGGGTACGTCTTCGACATGGGGCCCTCGCTCATCACCGCCCCCCACGTCGTGGACTCGGTCTTCCAGGTGGCGGGACGGCGGCTCGAGGACTACGTGGACCTCATGCCCCTGGATCCCTACTATCGGATCTACTTTCACGACGGCACCCACGTGGACTACGTGGGGGATCCGGAACGAATGAAGGCCCAGATGCGGGTCTTCGACGAGGGAGACGCCGAGCGGTTCGACGCCTTCATGGCCCGGGTGCGCCCCATCTATGATGCCGTGATCGGAGATCGCCTGGGCTCTACCAACTTCGGCGACCTGAAGACCATGATCGGGTTTCTGCCGCAGATGGTGAGGCTGGATGCGTACCGGCCGGTGACCAACTTCGTGAACCGGTACTTCCGGGACTTCCGGCACCGCTTCCTCTACTCCTTCCACCCGCTTTTCGTGGGCGGGAATCCCTTCCACACCCCCTCGGTCTACCTCATGATCCCGTACCTGGAGCGCCGGGGCGGCGTCTGGTTCGCCCGGGGCGGCATGTACTCCGTGGTGGAAGCTCTGGGTCGGCTTTTCGTGGAGATGGGGGGGCGCATCCTCACCCAGCACGAAGTGACCCGAATCGGGGTCCGGGACCGATCGGTGACCCACGTGGAAGCCGCCGGCCGACGGTTCGAGGCCGACCTGGTGGTCTCAAACGGAGACCCGGGCCACACCTACCGCGATCTCATCGACGCCTCGCACCGGAGCCGCTGGACCGATCGGAAGGTGGAGAAGATAGACTACTCCATGTCGTGTTTCTTGCTCTACCTGGGCACTCGTCGCCAGTACCCCGAGCTGGAGCACCACACCCTGATCCTCACCGAGCGCTACAGGGAGCTCTTGAACGACATCTTCAAGAAGAAGATCCTGCCGGATGACTTCTCCATGTACCTCCATGTACCTACCCGCAGCGATCCGGACATGGCCCCGGATGGATGCGAGAGCATGTACGTGCTGGTGCCGGTGGCGAATCTCCGCTCGGGTATTGATTGGGACGAGATCCGGGACACCTTTGCCGACAAGGTCATCGACTTTCTGGAAGACTGGGGGCTGGAAGGTCTCAGGGAGAACCTGGAGGTGCTACACATCATGGATCCCACCCATTTTCGGGACGACCTCAATTCTCTCTACGGCAATGCCTTCTCCATTGTACCCAAGTTCACCCAGACCGCCTGGTTCCGACCCCACAACCGGAGCCAGGACGTAGAGGGGCTCTACCTGGTGGGGGCCGGCACGCACCCGGGCGCCGGGGTCCCCGGGGTCTTCCTCTCGGCCGAGACCACCTACGGCTGCATTGCCCAGGACCTGGGGCTCCCCGATCAGTGGGACTGGGACGAGCCCGGGCGCGTGGCGTTGGATCCGGCGGAGGGGGTGCCCGGTTCAGGTCAGCCCCTCACCTCTTCCACCGCCTGAGCGGCATCAGTTCCGAGACCCCGCCTCCCCTCGCATGGTTGCAGGCCGTAGGGCCATACCGCATCATGCGGGGTCGAGTTTGCCCCTCCCGCATTCCTCAGCGCAATGACATGACCCAGCCTCGATTCGCTCTTCCGCTCCTGCTTCTCTTCCTCCTGCCCACCGGCACGGAAGCGCAGGCTCCCGCCGCGACGACCACTCCTGCCGGACCCACCGCCTCCGAGGCCCTCACCGCGGCGGACTACGAGCGAGCCGAGGCCTTCCTGTCGGGGAACCTGAACTCCCGCCTCTTCAGGGCGTCGGTGTCCCCGAACTGGCGCGACGACGAGCGTTTCGACTACCGGGTCCGCATTCCCGGCGGACACGAGTTCATCAGCGTACATGCCGGGCAGGGAACCCGGGAGCGGGCCTTCGATCACGAGCGTCTCTCGGCGGCGCTCTCCCGGGCCACCGGCGAGTCATACGAAGCACTCCAGCTTCCCTTCACCTCGTTCGACGCGGTAGACGAGGGGCGTGCCGTGGAGGTGACCGCCGACGGGCGTCTCTGGCGCTGCGATCTGGGTGAATACGAGTGCGTCGAGCGGGAGCGGCCCGAGGCCGGGCCCTCGGGCGTGAGCTCACCCGACGGCCGCTACGTGGCCTTTCGCCGTGATCACGACCTCTGGGTCTTTGACCGGGAGGCCGGGAGCTCGACGCAGCTCACCACCGACGGGGAGGAGCGCTACGGCTACGCCACCGACTCGCAGGGGTGGCGGCAGAGCAACCAGCCCATCCTCCTCTGGTCGCCGGATTCTCGGAGGATCGCCACCTACCGACTGGATGAGCGGGGTGTGGGGGAGATGCACCTGCTGCGCACCGCCGAGCCCCGGCCCGAGCTCCAGTCGTGGCCGTACGCCCTTCCGGGCGACACCATCGTCCCCATGCTGGAGCGGGTAGTCATCGACGTGGAGGCGGAG
>SKVI01000019.1 GCA_007129525.1 Gemmatimonadota bacterium
CCCGGGTCTCCTCGGCTTTGCCCAGCGCGAAGAGGGCTTTCTGAAGCCAGGCCGACTCCCGCTGCTGGAGCCGGATCTCCCTGCGCTGCTGCCGGCGACGATCGCTCAATGCATGCCTCCTCAGATCGGGGGTTCGGTTCGGTCACATCTTTGCTGCTACCATCGAACAATCCGAACGTTTCGAGGAACCTGACCCAGCCGGAGCCATACGCCCCCTTCGCGGCGGGCATTGTACGTCTTCGATAGCTTTCTGAGGCGGGCCCTGGACCACTGCAACCGCCCTCCAGTCCTCACGGCTTCCAGGTCGCCGCACTCAGAATGGACCAGAGATGCACGATCCAGCCCAGCAGAACCAGCCACAGGAGAGCGGCCAGGAGAAAAGGCAGGATCGCAGCCAGGAGCCGTGCCTGGAGGAGTTGTCCCAACCCCGGAATGAAGAAGCTGGCGAGGGCGGCGATGACGTTGCCGGCAGAGCCCTGTCCGGCCATGGGAAGCCTCCGTATGTGGTGGTGGTGCCCGCCGAACCCAAGGTGGATCGTCGGTGCGTTCGTCGACGGGCTTCTACTTCGCCGTCGATCTTCTACTCCGCTGGCTGCCAGGGGTGACGCCGTCGGCCGGCCAGGGCGGACTGACATCCCTACGGAGAAACGGCGGCCACAGGTTCAATCGACCCGAACCACCACCTTCCCGAAGACGTTGCCCTCTTCCAGGAGTTCATGGGCCCGCCTCACCTCGTCCAGCGAGACCTCCGAATGGATCACCGGACGGACAGCTCCTTCGAAGACCCGCTCCATGGCGGCCCGAAACTCGGCCGGACTGCCCATGGTGGTGCCCAGAATGGAGAGCTGCTTCCAGAAGACGTGCCGGAGATCCAGAGCCGGCTTCGGGCCGGTGGTGGCCCCGTAGGTCACCAGGCGACCTCCAGGGGCCAGGGCCCGGATAAGGGTGCCCCACAGGACCTCGCCTACCGAATCCAGGACCAGGTCCACCCCCCGGGCGCCGGTGGCCTCGCGGATCAGTTCCTTCGGTTCTCCCGTCAGCCGGTCCAGGGTGACGTGCGCCCCCAATTCCTCAAGGCGACGGCAGCTTTCCGCACCGGAAGTGAGGACAAAGACGTGTGCGCCGGCCTGCCGTGCCATCTGCACCGCCATGGTGGAGACCCCCCCCGACCCTCCGGTAATGAGGACCCTCTCGCCGGCCCGGAGTGTGCCCCGTGTCATGAGGCCGCGCCAGGCCGTCACCGAGACGAGCCCGGCAGCAGCAGCGGTCCGGAACGAGACCTCCTCGGGAAGCTGGAGAAGGTTGCGCGCAGGGACCACCGCGTACTCGGCGAATCCGCCCTGGGTGTGTTCTCCCAGCACCCGGAACCGGGGGTTCGGGAGGTCGGAACCCCGTCGCACACCCTCGTACCACTCCCAGTCCAGCGACGGATCCACCGCCACCCGGGTCCCTGGAGCCACACCCTCTACCCCCGAGCCCACCGCGTCCACCTCACCGGCGATGTCGGATCCGCCGATGTGAGGCATGGGAATCTCGATGGGCAGTCCTCGCCGCACCCAGAGGTCCAGATGGTTCAGCGACGAGGCCCGCACCCGAATCCGGACCTCACCGGAGACGGGCTCGGGGACGGGGATGTCGTCGACCTGGATCACGTCCGGGCCCCCGTGCTCGTGGAATATGGCGGCCTTCACGGCTTCCTCCTGGGTTGTGGCGTTCGAGGTCCGTCGTTCGACGATTTCGAAACTGGCCTCTGTCGGCCCACGAGGCCACCCGGGACCGGCATCGTGATCGCCTGCGTGACTCAGGGGTACCATTCGATGGAGGCGGAACGACTCCCGACCCGACTCTCGATAGCGAACCACGCGCCTCAACCCGGGACGCCACAATGGACAGCAACGACAGCGAACCCCAGAACGACCCGGTGAAGGGTCCAACCAGTCCCACCGACGGCCCCCTGCACAACGGCGATATCCACGGCACGCCCGACGCCACCCTTGGAGGCTATTTTCGCGAGCACTCCCGTCCCCCGGCCTTCGAAGGTGTCGACGGCGAGCCGTACACCGTGTCCATCGAGGTGGAGAAGACCGGGAACCTGCTGGCCCCCTTCGAGGGCTATCTGGTCTTCCCGCGATGGGCCTCCACAGGCCTCGGCGTGGTGGGTCACGTGGAGACCCCGACCCTCCTCACCGGTACCAATCGGGCAGAGGTGGAGGGCGGACTGGGGAACCTTCCCCTGGTGCAGGTGAAGGTGCTTCTTGACGAAGCCATCGACGACGGGCCGTCGAACGAGGCGGCTTCGGAATGAGCCCGCCCCCGGCATCAACCGCTCTTCTCCGGCCTCTGCACCTGCTGCCCCTCACCCACACCGCCCGACCCGAATGATCCGACGCAGCCTCCTCTTTCTGAGTGAATCTCCCAGCGCCAAGAAGGTGCTGACCGGCACGCCCCTCACACGCTCGGCAAGCCGCCGGTTCGTCCCCGGGGAAGAGGTGGACGACGTGATCCGAGCCATCCGCGAGGCCAACGAGCAGGGACTGACGGCCACTGCCAACTACCTGGGCGAGGCGGTCACCAACCGGGAGCAGGCCCGGGCGGCCGCCGACACCTACATCGAGATCCTGGGCCGGATCCACGCGGAGGGGCTGGACGCCAACATCTCCGTCAAGTTCACCCAGATGGGTCAGGACATCGACGAAGCCTTCCTCCGGGAGAACCTGGGACGGGTGCTTGAACGAGGGGCCGAAGCCGACACCTTCATCCGCTTCGACATGGAGGGGTCTGACTACACGCAGCGCACGCTGGACGCCTTCGAAGAGCTGTGGAGTGACGGCTGGCGAAACATCGGGGTGGTGCTGCAGGCCTACCTGAAGCGAACGGCGGGCGACGTGCGCCGAATGAACGAGCTGGGGGCGCGAGTTCGCATCTGCAAGGGAGCCTACGCCGAGCCTCCTGAGCTGGCCTATCAGGACATGCGCCGGATCAGGGAAAATTTCGTCGAGGTCACCGGCTGGCTCCTGAGCGACGGGAACTACCCGGGGATCGCCACCCACGACGAAGAGATCATCGACGGGGTCATCCAGTACGTGGAGAGCAACATCATCGATCCCGAGGACTTCGAGTTCCAGATGCTCTACGGGGTCCGCCGCGACCTCCAGGAGGAGTTGCTGGCCCGGGGATTCAACGTGAGGGTCTACATTCCCTTCGGTGAAAAGTGGTATCCGTACCTGATGCGGCGCCTGGCCGAGCGCCCCGAGAACGTGGCGTTCATGGTGCAAAGCCTGGTGAAGGAATCGCCGCTGGGAGCCATATGGGGCCGCAAGCGGGAACGCCCCTCCGGTCGGAAAAGTGATGGGCGACCGGCCGACGACGAGACCCGGAGTGACCATGGCTGAGTCCAGAACGAGCTCCCCCGGCACGTCCGTGACGGAATCCACCGACGCCGGTGGGCCCGAGCCGAAGCCCTTCCTCCGGATCACCGAGATCTTCCACTCCATCCAGGGTGAATCCACCTGGGTGGGCGCGCCCTGCACCTTCGTGCGCCTCACCGGGTGCCCCCTCCGCTGCGTCTGGTGTGACACCGAGTACTCCTTCCACGGCGGTGAACGGATGGAGTTGTCCC
>SKVI01000167.1 GCA_007129525.1 Gemmatimonadota bacterium
AGGAGACCCTGACCATCTTCGACGTGGACCGTTCCCTGGACGACCGCAGGACCGTGGAGCTGCGGCTCGGGGGGGACGGGAGTCCAGTGGGGCTCTCCATCCGAGCAGGCATTGCCCTGGTTCCAATGGGCGTCTTCCCCGCCGCGCAGGTCGTGGACCTCGAGACGGCCCAGGTGGTCCGGACCATCGCGCTACCTGAAGGTTCGGGGGCCACGGGCTCCATCTTCCTGACCGATTCCACGGCCCTGGTGGCGAACCCGGGACGTGGGACGGTGAGTCATGTGAACGTGCGGCAGGGAGTCGCCCACCAGGAAGTGGATGTGGGTCTCCACCCCCAGGGGTTCGTGGAGGCCGGTGGGACGGTCTTCGTCATCGACGCCCGGCTGGAACAGTTCCAGCCTGTCGGACCGGGACGGTTGGTGGCCCTGGATTCCGGAACCCTGGAGTTGACCGGCGAAGTGATGCTCTCCGGAGAGAACCCCAGTTCGGCCGTGGCCATGGACGACGGTCGGATCTTTGTGCTGAACGGCGGACGGTGGGGTGCCGAGAACGGGTCGTTGTCGGTGGTGGATCCAGTGCAGTTGGAAGAGACGGGGCACCACCCCGGATTCGGAGCTCTCCCGGGGAGCTTGACCCTGTCCGGTGGGCTTCTCCACGCCAGTTCGTGGAGCTTCGGCGTCATTGCATGGGATCCCAGCGCCGAGAGCTTTCACCGGGGTCCGAGCAACCCGGTGGAGCCCGGCGGGATTCCGTCCACGGCCGGGCTGGGGGTCGACTCCGAGGGCCGTCTGCACGCGCTCTTTCCGGAGTGCGAATCGCCCTCCCGGGTCCTGCGCCTCGATGAGGGGTATCAAGTGGACGAGGAGATCCCCGTTGGGATCTGTCCCGCCGGTCTGAGGTTCGCCATGGTGGAGGGGTGAGGGAAGGGGGGACGGCCACCTGCGCGGGGCTCGTCCCCTTCCCGCCCCGGCGGTTGTGGCCGGATTGGGGAGACCGTAGCTTTTCAGGGCTTTTCGCCCTGTGCCCCCGTGATCCGGCAAGGCCCCGGTGACCGGGCGAATCCTGATGCCCCACGAGGAGGCCATGCACTACCTGGACTACGCCGCCACCTCGGCGATCCGTCCCCGGCAGGTCACGGACGCGATTTGCGACTTCCTGGACCAGGTGGGCGCCTCGCCCGGCCGCGGGGGGTACGCGCGTTCGGTGAACTCGGCCCGGACCGCTTTCCGGTGCCGCCGGGCACTGGCCCGGATCATGGGATTGCCGGGCGATCCCGGGCGGATCGCCTTTATGCTGAACGCCACCCATGCCTTGAACACGGCGCTCCACAGCCTTCTGGCCGAGGGAGACCGGGTGGTGGTCACCGCCTACGATCACAACGCCGTTCTGCGGCCTGCACACCGACTTTCCATCATTCGCGGGGTCGAGGTGCGAATGCTCTCCGGTGCAGCGGATGGGTCGGTGGACCTCGACGAGCTGAGCAAGCTGGTGGACGGGTCCCGCCTACTGGTGGTGAACGCCATTTCCAACGTCCTGGGCACGCGCCTTCCGCTGGCGGAGATGGCCGCCATTGCGCACGATGCCGGGGCACTCGTGCTGGTGGATGCCGCTCAGTCGGCGGGGCACGTGCCGGGCTCCCTGGCCGACGACGGCGCCGACGTGGTGGCCTTCACGGGTCACAAGGGACTGCTGGGACCCCAGGGAACCGGGGGCCTCTGGAGTCGGGAGGGACTGACGCTGGACCCCCTTCTCTGCGGCGGCACTGGCGGAGATTCGTCCAGTCGGGAGATGCCCGGCGCACTGCCGGACCGTCTCGAGGCAGGCACGCCCAACGCGCCGGGAATTGCGGGGCTCCTCGCCGGCTGTGAGTACCTGCTGGCGGAAGGAGTGGAGCGGATACACGCCCGGGAGGTCCGGCTCAAGGCCCGCCTGCGTTCCGGCCTGGAACAGATTTCAGGAGTGCGGGTCCTGTCTCCTGCGGCGCCCGACGGTGCCGCCCTGGTGACCCTGGTGGCTGACGCGGTGGATCCCTCGGAGTTGGCGCGCCGCCTCGAGGTGGATTGGGGCGTAATGGCCCGGGCGGGTCTTCATTGCGCTCCGGAGGCGCACAACGTTCTGGGGAGCGGTGCGTCGGGCGCGCTTCGCCTGTCGCTGGGTTGGGCGTCCACCGAGGAGGACGTGGACCGCGCCATCGCCGGACTGGAAGCCATTGCCGGAAGGGAACAGGTGGCGGTGGACGGCCTCGCTTCCGGTTGATCCATCGTCCGATCCCACCGCCCCCGTCCCTGCGCGTCGATCCTTGTCGCACCTCTCGCCCTCGGCCCCCTGATCCACCGACATGCGACTCTTCATCGCGTTGAACCTTCCTTCGGCGGAGCGTGAGCGTATCCACGAGGCAGCGGCTCCCCTGAGAGATGCCGGCCTTCCCGTGCGCTGGCTCGATCCCGAGAGCTACCATCTCACCCTCAAGTTTCTGGGAAACGTCCGCAACGAGATGGTCCCGGTGGTGGAGCGGGTGGTGGAGAAGGTGGCCGGGCAGACCGAGCGATTTTCCCTGGGGCTGGGTGGTTTCGGTGCCTTCCCCACCATTCGTCGTCCACGAGTGATCTGGCTGGGCGCCGATCCAACGCCCGTGCTCCGGTGCCTGAAGCAGGATCTGGAGTGGGCGTTGACCCACCACGGGTTCGAACGGGAAACCCGGGCCTTCCACCCCCATATCACGCTGGGGCGGGCCGACGAGGATGAGGGTGCAGGGGCCTTCCGGGGGCTGGACGAGCTGGCCGCCTCCCTGGACTACCAGAGGAGTGTCCCGGTGACCACCGTCGATCTCATGCGGAGCCAGCTCTCCCGTAGTGGTGCCACGTACTCGCTGGTGCAGGCCACTCCCCTCATGGAGGGCTAGGCCGTGCGAGGGTGTGGAGGTGGGTGCCTGGGCCGTCTGGCGGCCCTGGTGGTGCTGGCTGTCATCGTCGTGGCGGCGTGGCGCTTCGGCCCGGACCTGGCCGAGCGGTACGGCCACTACCTGGGGGGGGAGGGGGAGGCCGAGGTGGCGACTTCCAGCGAGCTGGCCGATGCGGCCCTCGTCCGTTTCGACCGGGTCATCCAGGGGGAGTCGGAGACGGCCAGCTTCTCCGCAGCGGAGGTGGAGAGCGTCCTGCGCTACAGGTGGAACGATCAGCTTCCGCCGGGCGTTGGCGATCCCAGCGTGCGGATCCAGGGAGGAGAGCTTCGGGTGCGCGTGCAGGTCGCGTCGGAGAGGCTGCCCCGGTACCCGGAGATGGAGCGGCTTCGGGAGGTGTTGCCGGACACGGTGCCTCTGGAGCTTCGGGGCACGATCCTCACCCTGGAGGGCCGGGAAGCCGCCTTCCTGGTACGTCGGATCGACGTCGCCGGCGTCCCCGTGCCGCGTCGTTTTCGGCTGACGATCCTGGAGGCGCTTCAGTCGCCCCGTCGCGACGACGTGCCGGAGGAAACCTTCGTGGTTGCCCTTCCCCCGGGAATCGGCTCCCTTCATCTGGCGGACGAAACCCTGGTGGTTCGGGGTCGCCACTGATCCCGAGCCTGGACACCGAGGAAGACATGGCTCGCATCCTGATCGTGGACGACGAGGAATCCATCCGGGACATCTTGCGCCAGCTTTTTGAGTACGAGGGGCATGAGGTGCGGGCGGCGGCCTCCGCCGAGGAGGCCCTTGCCAGTGTCCGGGAGGAGGTGCCCGATGTCGTCTTCCTCGACGTGAAGATGCCCGGGACCGACGGAATCGAGGTCCTGGGTCAACTGCAGGAGGAGTTCTCCGGTCTGCAGGTGGTGATGATCTCCGGGCACGGGACCATCGATACCGCCGTGGAAGCCACCCGACGCGGAGCGTACGATTTTCTGGAGAAGCCCCTGGACACGGATCGACTCCTGGTGACTCTTCGCAATGTGCTGGAGATAAAGGGCCTTTCCGATTCAGTGGCCGCGCTTCGGTCACAGGTGGAGTCTCGTCACGAGATCGTGGGTTCGTCCTTTCAGATCCGGCAGGTTCTGGATCGTATCGAACGAGTGGCGCCCACCGACTCCCGTGTGCTGATCACCGGAGAGAACGGAACGGGGAAGGAGCTGGTGGCCCGGGCTCTGCACAGCCTTTCGCCCCGTAGGGATCGGGCCTTCGTAGAGGTGAACTGCGCCGCCATTCCGTCGGAGCTCATCGAGAGCGAGCTCTTTGGTCACATGAAGGGCTCCTTCACCGGAGCGGTCCAGGATCGCCCGGGAAAGTTCGAGCAGGCCGACCGCGGCACCCTGTTCATGGACGAAGTGGGCGACATGTCGTTGGCCGCCCAGTCCAAGGTGCTGCGGGCTCTGGAGGAGGGAAAAGTGACCAGGGTTGGTGGGCACAAGCCCCGACAGGTGGACGTCCGGGTCATCGCCGCCACGAACAAGGCTCTGGAGGAGGAGATCCGGGAAGGGCGCTTCCGGGAGGATCTCTACTATCGGTTGAACGTGGTGCCCATCCACATGCCTCCGCTGCGGGAGCGCCGCGAGGACATCCCGATGCTCGTGCGGCACTTCGCCGGCCGGATGGCAGACCAGAGCGGATTGCCGATGCGCAGTTTCACGCCGGAGGCGCTGGAAAAGCTCAGGAGCCTGGATTGGCCCGGGAATGTGCGGGAGCTCCGGAACACCGTCGAGCGACTGATGATCCTGGCCTCCGGAGACGAGATCACGGCGGGGGACGTGGCCACCCTCGTGGGGGAACACGTGAGGGGTGACGGCCTGGGAGCCGAGCTGCTGGGGGCCGACACCTTCAACGAGTTCAAGGAACGGGCCGAACGGGCCTTCGTGTTACAGAAGCTGCGGGAGCACGAATGGAATGTGTCCGAGACGGCCAGGGCGTTGGACATGCCCCGGTCCAATCTCTACAAGAAGATCGAAAAGTACGACCTGCAGCGAGAGGACTGACCCTTCGGGCTGGCGGGCCGGCAGATCGGCTGATACCCTGATCTCTGACGGCACGTGGGCCGGAAGCCCTCGGGCGCCGAGCCCGGGAACGGGATCCGGCCGTGTTGGGTAGAGGGTGGCATCTTCGGTAGGCCGCAAGCTCTTGCAGATCGGCACCGAACCCCTACGCACGCGGTGGAAGCGAGAATCGCATGAGCGAGCCCAACGAGACATCCCCTGGGGGACACGGAAATCTGGAGCCGGAAGGCGGTGTCGAGCCGTGGCGGGCTCGGAACTCACCCGGGTGGCTCCGTGCTACCCTGGATGCGGTTCGCTCGGTGGTGCTGGCACTTGTAATCCTGCTGGTCATGCGAGCCTTCCTTGTGGAGGCGTTCAAGATTCCCACGTCCTCCATGGAAGGGACGCTGATGGCCGGCGACTTCCTGCTGGTGAACAAGGCCGTCTACGGAGCCGAGATCCCCGGGATGGGCCTCAACCTGCCGGCGCTGGCGGCTCCGGAACGGGGCGAGGTCATCGTGTTTCATCCGCCCCACGAGCCCACCAAGCACTATGTAAAGCGGTTGGTGGGAATGCCCGGCGACACCCTCAAGATGCGAGACAAGAAGCTCTTTCGAAACGGCGACCGAGTGCAAGAGCCCTACGCCAGACACGCCGATCCTCACGGGGACGCGGTGCACCCGGGCATGGCCTGGCAGTCCCGCTTCCTGATGGAGGGCCCCCGGCCGGGGAGATACCGGCCGTCCCGGGACAACTGGGGTCCCATCGTGATTCCGCCTGATCGCTACTTCGTTCTGGGCGACAATCGGGACAACAGCGAGGATTCGCGGTACTGGGGGCTGGTGAAGCGCGAAGACATCCGGGGGAGGCCCTGGATCGTCTACTACTCGTCGGAGCCCGAGCTGGCGTCGGGGCTGGGATGGTTCCGCGAGATCCGCTGGGATCGGATCGGTGGCCGTATTCGCTGAGCCGAAGCGGAGGTGGGGGGTGCCCCGCTGCAGTTGAGAGAGGAGAAACATGGCGGCCCGCCGACTTCGGGGGCCGATACGATAGATGAAGCGGGCGAAGGGATCGCCCGCATTGACCCCGGGAGGAGATGCTCGTTGCGTGGAGAGCCTCCTCCCCTCCAGCCGTGGAACCATGACCTTCTCTCGGCAGGCACGACCCGGGAGGGACGGCTCCCTGGACCAGTACCTCAGGGAGATCAGCAGGTATCCGCTCATCGACCGGGAAGAGGAAGCCCGTCTGGCCCGGGGAATCCGGAACGGAGACCCCGAATGTCTGGATCGACTGGTGCGCTCGAACCTCCGGTTCGTGGTGTCGGTGGCCAAGAAGTACCAGAACCAGGGTGTGCTCCTGGTGGACTTGATCAACGAGGGGAACGTGGGGCTGATCCGGGCGGCCCACCGCTTCGACGAGAGCAAGGGGATCAAGTTCATCTCCTACGCCGTCTGGTGGATCCGGCAGGCCATTCTGCAGGCCCTGGCCGAGCAGAGTCGGATCGTGCGGGTCCCGCTGAATCGGGCAGGCACCCTCAACCGCATCGGCCGGCGCTCGTCGGAGCTCCAGCAGGAACTGGGACGAGAGCCCACCGTAGAAGAGCTGGCTCAGGACCTGGAGCTCAGCCGAGAAGAGGTGGCCTCGACCCTGGTCATCGCGCAGACCCACCTCTCGCTGGACCAGCCATCACTCCCGGACGACGACACCCGCCTGCTGGACTTCCTGCCCGATCGTAGCGCGCCTCTGCCCGAAGACGCAGCCCACAGGCAGGCACTGAAGGAGACGGTGGAGCGGGCTCTGGCCACCCTGGAGGAGCGCGAGGCCAAGATTCTCCGGCTCTACTTTGGGCTGGACGACCAGGAACCGATGACGCTGGAGGAGATCGGTTCCCTCCTGGGGGTCACTCGCGAGCGAGTGAGACAGGTCAAGGAGCGGGCGCTGAAGCGGCTCCGGCACACCTCCCGATCCAGGTTTCTGGATACCTTTACCGACTGATCGGCTGGGCCCTGGAGTGACCTGACCGGAAAAGTGCCGCAGTCCTGCGGGGGCGGGCGCAGGGTACCAGGCTTCGCTGGCTGTTGACACTCCCATCGTCCGGAAATACCTTTGAATGCTCTGTCCTTGAATGGTCGAGCCCGGTGCGACGTCACCACCGTGCTCGAAGCGAGACCGACCGGAAGCGAGAATGAAGACCCTGACACCGAAAGCAAGCGAGATCGACCGCCAGTGGTGGGTCGTGGATGCAGCGGGCAAGCCCCTGGGCAGGATCTGCACGGAGATCGCCCGTATTCTGCGGGGCAAGCACAAGCCCATCTACACGCCGCACCTGGATACCGGTGATTTCGTGGTGGTCCTGAACGCCTCTCAGGTCATGTTGACCGGAAACAAGGCGGACCAGAAAACGTACTTCCGCCACTCCGGCTACATGGGCAAGGAGAAGCACATTCCCTTCAAGACCATGCTGGCGCGGCGCCCCGAGCGGGTGATCGAGCTGGCGGTGAAGGGCATGATGCCGAAGAACGCTCTGGGTCGCCAGATGCGGAAGAAGCTCAAGGTGTATGCCGGGGATACTCACCCGCACCAGGGTCAGCAGCCTCGTCCCCTGGAGATCTGAAGGCAGCCCGTAAGGGCCATCGAATGGAGTCTACACACGGTATGGCGCAGTCCACCGAACAGTCCGAAACACAGCGACAGGCCGTCGGACGTAGAAAGAGCAGCGTGGCGAGGGTCACGCTTCGTCCGGGCCGCGGGGAGTGGTCCATCAATGGCCGCTCCCTCCTGAAGTACTTCCCCCGCCTCTTCCACCGGAAGCGGGCTGAGGAGGCCATGAAGGTGTCCGAGTACGACGGACGCTTCGATATTTTCGTTCGCGTCAACGGGGGAGGGGTCAGCGGGCAGGCCGACGCCATCCGCCTGGGCTTGGCCCGGGCGCTGGTCGAAGAGGATGAGGAGCTTCGCCCGCTCTTCCGGAAGCACGGTCTCCTGACCCGCGACTCCCGAAAGGTCGAGCGCAAGAAGCCCGGTCGCCCCAAAGCGCGCAAGCGTTTCCAGTTCTCCAAGCGTTAACCCACTCCACAGGCCCAGTCCAGTATGGAGCAGCAGCAGACTCAAGAGGTCGGTCTCAACCAACTCCTGGAGGCCGGGGTTCACTTCGGGCATCAGACCCGTCGCTGGAATCCGAAGATGCGCAAATACATCTTCACCGAGCGCAACGGCATCCACATCATTGATCTACGGAAGACGGTGGACCGCCTCCGGGCCGCCGAATCCGTGGCAAAAAAGACGGTCCTCAAGGGGAATCGGGTGTTGTTCGTGTGCACCAAGCCCCAGCTCAAGGGGATCATCGAGGAGGAAGCCGAGCGGTGCGGTGCCTTCTACGTCACGGAGCGTTGGCTGGGCGGAATGCTCACCAACTTCCAGACGATCCGGCAGCAGATCCGGCGGCTCAAGGAGCTGGAACGGGGGCAGGAGGAGAACGCCTTCGAGTTCTACACCAAGAAGGAACAGCTCCTCCTGGACCGGGAGCGGATGAAGCTGGACAGATACTTCTCGGGCGTGAAGGACATGAGTCGCCTCCCGGGCGCCATCTTCGTGGTGGATGCCAAGCGCGAGATCATCGCGGTGCGGGAGGCGAACCGTCTGGACATCCCGGTGATCGCTATCGCCGATACCAACGCCGATCCGGACCTCATCGACTATCCGATTCCCGGCAACGACGACGCGATCCGATCGGTGACGCTCATTACCCGTGCCATCTCCAATGCCGTGCTCTCGGCCCGCCAGGAGGTGCCGGAAGAAGAGCTTCGCCAGGCCGCCGAAGCCGAGGCCACTACCTACTCCACCGAGACCGGCGAGAAGGCGGCCGCCGCAGATGACCTTCCCCGCCGCCGGCTCCGGCGCAAGCGGCGGCCCCGCCCCGAGGTGATTGCCCAGATCAAGGGCGAGGACAAGGGGCAGGAGAAGGCCGGAGACGAGGACGAGGAGGCTCCGAAGTCCGAAGCCGGGGCCGAGGCGGAGACCGAGGTCGAAGTCGGAGACGCGCAGGTCGAGGACGCCGAGAGCCCCGAGTCCCCAGAGGAAGAGACCTCCGGGGAGACCGACGAAGCGGCGGAAGAGACGAAGGTCGAGGCAAAGAGGAAGGACGCCCCGGCCGACGAGCCGGATGCGGATGATCAGGACGACGATGAGGACGACGACGAGTAGGGTCCCATACTCTCGTTGAGTCGGGGCCGAAGGCTCCGGCAGCGAAAGGACATCCGGTCCCGATCCAGGGGCCGCGGAACCAGGGGACCACCGAGGCGGTAGGCGGTGGGTGGTGTGGCGAGGGGCGGCAGCCCTTCCCGGCCATCTGCGCTTCCGCCTCTTTCAATAGCCTTCTGCTGAACCCACTGAAAACCAGATAACGAGGTGCGGAGCACCATGAGCGTGAGCGCCAGTCAGGTGAAAGAGCTGCGGGATCGAACGGGGGCCGGTATGCTGGACTGCAAGAAGGCCCTCGAGGAGACCGGTGGTGACATGGAGGCGGCTGTCGACTTTCTTCGGAGTCGGGGAGCGGCGAAGGCGGCCAAGCGCGCCGAAAAGGCGACGCACGAGGGTGTGGTGGGTCATTACATTCACCATGGTGGCCGCATCGGCGTGCTGGTGGAGGTCAATTGCGAGACGGACTTCGTGGCGAACACCGATGATGTCCAGGAACTGGCCCGCGATCTGGCCATGCACGTGGCGGCCACGGCACCGCTGGCGGTGAGTGCCGAGGACATTCCGGAGGCAGTGGTGGAGCGTGAGCGACAGGTGTACCTGGAGCAGGTTCGGGAGGAAGGAAAACCCGAACACATCCAGGAGAAGATCGTCGAGGGCAAGCTTCGGAAGTTCTTTGAAGAGAACACGCTGCTCCAGCAGCCCTTCGTGAAGGACACGGAAAAGACTGTAGAGGAGCTGATCACCGAGATCTCTGCCAGAACCGGCGAAAAGATCGAGGTGGCCCGCTTCGCCCGCCTGGCGGTGGGGGAGTCTGACTGACCGCCGCCGAAAGGCCCATGAGCCCGCCTCCGGCAACGTGGTCGGGGGGTCGGGGCGCTGCACACGCGCCGGATGGGAGAGGGGATGACCGAGGAGCAGGGACTCAGATACAACCGGGTGCTTCTGAAGATCTCAGGCGAAGCCCTCGCTGGGGAAAAGGGCTTTGGGATCGACCCGCCGGTGGTGGACCGCCTGACCGAGGAGGTGAAGGGGGTCCACGAGATGGGCGTTGCCCTGGGGCTGGTAGTGGGCGGCGGCAACATCGTCCGGGGAACCATCGCCTCACAGCGGGGGATGGACCGTGTCAACGCCGACTATATGGGCATGCTGGCCACCATCATCAACGCCATGGCTCTTCAGGACATGCTGGAGCGCAAGGGTGTCGAGACCCGGGTCATGACGGCCATTCGCATGGAGGAGCTGGCCGAGCCATACATTCGGCGTCGAGCGTTGAGGCACCTGGAGAAGGGGCGGGTCGTCCTCTTTGCGGGCGGGACGGGAAATCCGTATTTCTCAACCGACACGGCGGCAGTCTTGAGGGCCATCGAGATGAACTCCGATGTCATCATCAAGGCCACCAAGGTGCCCGGCGTCTTCACCGCTGACCCGGAGAAGGATCCGGAGGCCACCTTCCTTCCCACAGTATCGTTCCAGGAAGTGGTGACCCAGGAGCTGGGAGTGATGGACGCTCCCGCGGTTTCGCTGTGCAAGGAAAACGGATTGCCCATCATCGTGCTCGATCTGTCGCGGACCGGGGCGGTGGCGCAGGCCATTCGAGGAGACTCCATCGGTACATTGGTCTCCTGATGGCTCGTCGGCCGTGTCTCCGGTTTTCCGATTCGACTCGCCGTAACCCCGCGCCTGCCGCGCAGGCGCCCTGACCAGGTACGTTCCATGTCCACGATCAAGAAAGTTGAAAAGCAGATGGAGGACACGCTGGACGCGGTCCGGCGGGAGTTCGCCGCCATTCGCACCGGCAAGGCCACTCCGGCACTCCTGGACACGGTCCGGGTCGAGGCCTACGGTTCGAATCTCCCCCTGAACCAGGTGGCCACCGTATCGACGCCGGAGCCGTCACTCCTGGTGGTACAACCCTTCGACAAGTCGGTGATCCCGGAGGTGGAAAAGGGGATCATGCAGGCGGATCTGGGCCTGAACCCGGCCAATGACGGAACCGTGATCCGGGTTCCCGTCCCGTCTCTGAACGAAGAGCGACGGCGTGAGATGGTACGCCTTCTGAGCAAGAATGCCGAGGAAGGCCGGGTCTCCATTCGTCATGCCCGCCGCGAGGGCAACGACGAGGTCAAGGAGCGGGTCAAGGAGGGGGAGCTCTCCGACGACGAAGGTCGCCGTGCCATGGACGAGATCCAGAACCTCACCGATCGCTATATCGGCAAGATCGACTCCATGATGGAGAGCAAGGAAAAGGAGATCATGACGGTCTGACCCCTTCGGGTCGAGTTCGTCCCGGGCGCTGCCGACCCGGTACCATGCCGGCCCCCTTTGACACTTCTCCCCATTTCCGGGCACCTTGCAGGTATGACGACCCAACGCAATGGTTCAGCACCCGTCGACGGCCCCATCCCCCACCATGTGGCCATCATCATGGATGGGAACGGGCGGTGGGCGTGTGACCGTGACCTGCCGCGTCACGCGGGCCACCGGGAGGGAATGAAGGCGGTACGGCAAGCCATCGAGGGGGCCATGGAGACGGGGGTGGGGATCCTCACCCTCTTCGCCTTCTCCACGGAGAACTGGCAAAGACCTGAAGAAGAGATCATGGCCCTCATGCGACTCCTGAAGCTCTATGCCGAGAGCGAGCGGGACGAGCTGCAGGAGAAGGGGGTCGAGGTCCGGGTCCTGGGAGACCTCTCCCGGATGGACGCTGAGACCCGGGCGGCGGTGGAAGCCATCGAGGAGGCGACCCGGGGAGGTGCCAGGCTCCGACTCAACCTCATGATCTCGTATTCCGGGCGTGACGAGATCCTTCGGGCCGTTCGCCTCGTGGCCGCCGAGGCGGCTCGTGGCACCCTGGACCCCGAAGCGGTGGATGCCCAGACCCTGGAGCGATTCCTCCACACCAGTGGTCTTCCGGATCCGGACCTTCTCATTCGCACCAGTGGCGAGTTCCGGCTCTCCAACTTCATGCTCTGGCAACTGGCGTACACCGAGATCCACATCTCGCCTGTACTCTGGCCCGACTTCACCCGACTGGACTTCTTTACGGCGGTGCGGGACTACCAGCGTCGGGAGCGTCGGTTCGGCCGGGTGACGGCGGGCTGACCCGCACGGGCCAGGGAGATGTGACGGTGGCTGTGAGCGACCTGACCCGACGTGTGGCCGTGGCGGCGGTGGGGATTCCCGTTGGGGTCGGCGTCATCTACTGGGGGGGGATTCCGTTGGCGCTGCTGGCCGCGTTCTTGGCCACCGTGGGGACCCTGGAGGTCTACGGGCTGGCCCGAGCCCGGGACTGGGCGCCCTTTCCCTGGCTGGGTCTTCCTGCGGCGGTGATCCTCGTGCTGGGTGCGCAGGCCGCCGAGACCATGGAGGTCTGGGCTCCCTGGGCCATGGGGCTCCTGGTGGCCCTCACCCTTCTTGCCCTGGGGGCGGCGGTCTTCCGTCGAGGGCCCGAGGGATCGCCGCTCCTGGCGGCGGGGGTCACCGTGATGGGCGTCATGTATGCCGCGGTTCCCATGGCTCTGTTCGTCCTTCTGAGGGCCTTCCCCGGAGTAGAGAGCGGCACCATGGCGTGGGAGGGCGCGTACCTGGCCATGTTCCCTCTGGTCATGACCTGGCTGGGTGACTCCGCGGCCTACTTTGCCGGCAGGCGCCTGGGACGACGCAAGCTGATCCCGTCGGTGAGCCCCAAGAAGACGGTAGAAGGGGCCGTCGGGGGGGTGCTGGGCTCAACTCTGGGGGCGCTTGCCTTCGCGGCGCTCTTCATGGGACCTGAGAGTTCCGTAGCCCTGCCCCTCCTCCAGGCTGCGGGGTTGGGACTCGCCGTGGGGGTGGTGGCACCCATCGGCGACTTGGCGGAGTCCGTCATGAAGCGAGAGGCCGGTGTGAAGGACTCGGGGGCGCTACTTCCGGGCCACGGCGGAATCCTGGATCGCTTCGACGGCATCTATTTCACGGTACCCCTCACCT
>SKVI01000368.1 GCA_007129525.1 Gemmatimonadota bacterium
CAGCCGGTGGACCGCCGTGGCGCTGAAGTCGGGGACGAAGTCGCGGAAGATGTGGGAGTTGGCGGTGGTGGGCACGCCGGCGGTGTAGTAGTTGTCCTTGATGGCCAGGGGGATCCCGTGGAGGAGCCCCTCCGGCCGCGCGTCGTCCAGGGCGGCGGCCCGGCGGAGCCCCTCTTCTTCCAGGAGGTGGTTGAAGGCCATGTAGACCTCGTCCCAGCGCCGGATCCGGGCCAGGTGGGCCTCCAGGAACTCGGTGGCCGCCAGCTCTCCGTCCCGGATGAGGGTCCCGGCCTGCCACGCGGTGAACTCGGCGGGGTCGGAGGTTCCGGGCCGAGAGAGATCGGGGCGCGGGGCGTCCCGGAAGAAGGCCCGGGCGCCCTCGGCGGTCTCGGGGGGCGGAGGCGCCGGGCCCGCTTCCCGGGGCAGGGTGCAGCCGCCGGCGGCGGCGATGGCGGCCAGCGCCCCCATCCGGGCCACGAAGTCCCGGCGGTCTACCAGGAGGTCGGAAGGTCCTTCAACTGAAACGTCGCTCATGGGGACTCCTCGCCCGGACTCCCGGAGCCGTCGGCGCCTGGAGCGGGCCTCCCGCTCTCCATGGCCACCTGCCTCACGGTGGGGAGGTGGGCCGGATACATGGAGGGGGGAACCTCCTGCGGGTCCAGGGAATAGTCGGAGAGGGCCGGAACGGTCTGCTCCAGGACCCGTCGGGCGGAGCGGAGCACCCGAGCCTGGTCGGCCGGGGCATCCGGATCGTCTTCCGGAAGCACGCTCAGGTCGATGCCGATGAGGGCCAGGCGGGTCCGGATGTAGTCGTCCAACTCGTCCTGGGTGGGTGGGCGCCGGCGCATGGATCCTCCGAGGATCGGGGTAGCAACGCGGGAGTCGGAGAGGGCCGGTATGGTACAGCGCCTGCGGCTCCGTGGCCAGCGTCCGACCCCACGTCACCCGTTCCACTTCACCTACTTCACAGACTCGCCCTTGGATCCCGTCACCCACACCCTCTTCGGGAGCGCCCTGGCCGCGGGCGGGCTCCGGCGCACCACGGCGCTGGCGGCGCCCACCCTCATCGTGGCCGCCAACGCCCCCGACGTGGACGTGATCACGCTGGCGGCGGGTCCGTACACCTCGCTGGCCCTCCGGCGGGGGCTCACCCACGGCCTCCCCGCCCTCCTGGTCCTCCCCCTTGTGGTGGCCGGCGCCGTTCTCCTGTGGGACCGATGGGTCCGCCTCCGACGCCGACCCGACGCCGCGCCGGCCCGACCCGTCCCCCTCCTTGGGCTGGCGGCGCTCGGCGTCTGGAGCCACCCGGCGCTTGACTGGCTCAACACGTACGGGATGCGCTGGCTCCTCCCCTTCGACGGGCGGTGGAGTTACGGCGACGCGGTCTTCATCGTAGATCCGTGGCTCTGGCTTCTGCTGGGAGGCGCCAGCTTCATGGCCTACTCGGCTACCCGACGGGCCCGGGTCCTGTGGGGCGTGCTGGCGGGGGTGCTCTCGCTCCCAGTGCTTCTGGTGGAAGGGCTGCCGGGATGGATCCGGGTGCTCTGGGTGGCGGGGCTGGCCGGGATCGTGGCGCTGCGGTGGTTTGGGCGGGTCCGGGGGCCGGTGGTCCGCGAGCCGGGGCCGATGGTCCACGACCCGGTGCCGGGCGCTCCCCAGGAAAGCTCGGCGCCTCCGGCCGCCCGGGGCCATCCGGCACCAACGTCCCGACTCCTGCTGGCGTTGGCCGTCCTCTACGTGGTGGCCATGGTGGGCCAGACGCAGGCCGCCGAGGCCGTGGTAGCGGATGAAGCGGAGGCCCGCGGGCTGGGACCGGTCACCGACGTCATGGTGGGGCCCGTGCCCGCCGATCCCCTGGCCGGACAGGTCATCGTGAAAACGGACGAGGCCTACTGGACCGGCGACTTCCGCTGGACCGCCTCCCCACGGGTTCGCTGGGCCGAGTCTCCCCTCCCCCGCCTGGATGGGGCCCCGGACACATCCGTGGATCGGAGCCCGGCCCGATCGATGGGCGGGACCCCGCAGGTCATCCAGGCCGCCAGGGCCCACCCCGACGCCGCCCGCTACCTCACGTGGGCCCGCTTCCCCCTGTACGAGCTCGAGGACGAGGGGCAGGGCGACGGAGGATGGCGGGTGCGGATCCGGGACGTGCGGTACCTGGGCCGGGGCGCCGGCGGCCTCGGGGGCATCGAGGTGCGGGTCTCGCCGGAGCTGGACGCGGTGGAGGCGGGACCCGTGGGCGGGCGGCTCTCCGAGACGAGGCGGACCGGCAGCACCCTCCTTCGGCCGAGAGTGGACGGGGTGACCTCGGTGGCCAGAGCGGCACCGGTGGTCGGGGCGGCGCCGGTGACCAGGGCGGCGCCGGTGACCGGGGCGCCGCCCATGGCCGACTCAGCGCTGCACGCCGCCACCTTCGACACCGTGTGGACCCGGATCCGGGACACCCACTACGACCCGGACATCCGGGGGCTGGACTGGGCAGGCCTCCGGGACGAGCTTCGGCCCCGGGCCGCGGAGGCGGAGGACGCCGAGGCACTCCGGGGGGTCCTCCGGGAGCTCCTGGGGCACCTGGGCGATTCCCACTTCGTGATCCTTCCGTCGGGGAGCCCCGACCCGGAGGCGGTGGGTGGCGGAGGAGGCGTGCCGGGTCTGGAGGTGCGCTGGGTCGACGAGACTGCCCTCGTCACCCGGGTGCGGGAGGGCGGCCCCGCCTACGCGGCCGGACTCCGCCCAGGTCACCTTCTCCTGGCCGTAGACGACACGCCGGTGGAGGAGGTGCTGGAGGAATACCTGGCCGGTCTGCCGGTGGAGACCGCCGATCCTGACGCAGACCCCGACGCCGAGACGGACTCCGACCCTGACGCGGACCCCGACCCCGCCGCCCGAGCCGGCCTTCCACCCTCATGGACCGACGCCCTCCTGGACGGCTGGCTCCAGGGCGAGCCCGGCCAGGAGCGGGAGTTGAGCTTCCTGGACGAGGCCGACCGGGTGCGGAGCGCGTCGCTCCGGCTCGAGACGCCCCCGGGCCAGGTGGTCCGCTTCGGCAACCTTCCCCCCTTCAACCTGGAGGTGGAGGACCGCCCGCTGCGGCTGGCCGACGGACGGGAGGCAGGCCTCATCCGCTTCACCGGATGGTTTCCGCAGATCGTGCCGGAGGTGGCAGCGGCGGTGGACCGGTACCGGGACGCCCACGGTATCGTTTTGGACCTGCGGGGTAATCCTGGCGGCGTGGGGGGTCTGGTCATGGGCATCGGCGGCCATTTCCTGGACGAGCGGGTGGAGCTGGGGACCATGCGGACCCGGGAGACGGAGCTCCATTTCGTGGTGAACCCCCAGCGGATCGGACCCGACGGCACCCGGGTACGGCCCTTCCAGGGTCCCCTGGCCATTCTGGTGGACGGCCGCTCGGCCAGCACGTCCGAGCTCTTCGCCGGCGGCATGCAGGCGGTGGGCCGGGCCCGGGTCTTCGGCGAGCGCACCGCGGGTCAGGTGCTTCCCGCCGCACTGGCCGAGCTCCCCAACGGCGACCGACTCATGTACGCCGTGGCCGACTTCACCGCACCCGACGGGAGCCGTCTCGAGGGCCGCGGGGTAGAACCCGACGAACTGATC
>SKVI01000323.1 GCA_007129525.1 Gemmatimonadota bacterium
CCGGCGCCGGCCCACCATTCTCCCAGCGCCGCGCAGTTGGCGTCGTTGTCCACCACCACCGGCAGATCGAGCCGCTGGAGGAAGAGGTCACGGACCGGCACGTGGCGCCACCCCAGGTTCGGGGCCAGAAAGACGATGCCGCGGGTGGGGTCTACGGCTCCGGGAACACCGATCCCCACGCCGACGATGCGGCGTGACTCCACCTCGTGGTCTCGCTCGGCCCGGGACCGGACAACCTCCAGGAGCTCCGCCCCGGTCTCCACCACCATCTGGGGTCCCCCGGCGGTGGGAGTGGGGCGGGACTCGAGCGTGACGGGATCTTCAGCGTCCTCGTGAAAGAGGGCGGCCACCATGTTGGTGCCACCCACGTCCAGGGCCAGGACCCACCGGGTCCCCCTCATCCCCGGAGCCACTCCCCTGTGGTCGTGGCGGGAATCGGACCCGCGGTTGGAAGATCGGACACCGGGTTCAGTCCTCCAGCGAGAGGACGGCCATGAATGCCTCCTGGGGGATCTCCACGGTGCCCACCTGCTTCATCCGTTTCTTCCCCTCCTTTTGCCGTTCCAGGAGCTTTCGCTTTCGGGTGATGTCGCCGCCGTAGCACTTGGCCGTCACATTCTTCCGCACCGCCTGCACGTTCTCCCGGGCCACGATCTTCGAGCCGATGGCCGCCTGAAGGGCCACCTGGAACTGCTGGCGCGGAATCAGCTCCCGGAGACGCTTCACCAGGTCCCGGCCGTGGCTTTCGGCCTTCTCCCGGTGAATGATCACGCTGAAAGCGTCCACCGGATCGCCGTTGACCAGGATGTCCAGGCGGACCAGGTCGTCCTCACGGTACTCCAGGAATTCGTAGTCGAAGGAGGCGTAGCCCCGGGTTCCGCTCTTGAGCCGATCGTAGAAGTCCAGGACGATCTCCGCCAGGGGGAGCTCGTACTCCAGCTCCACCCGTTGCTGGTCCGGGTAGTGCATGCCGAGGAAGGTCCCCCGACGGTCATGGGCCAGCTTCTGGACGTTCCCGATGAACTCGGCCGGACACATGATCCGGGCCTTCACCACCGGCTCGCTGATGGATTCGATGTTGCCCCGGTCCGGCAGGTTCGTGGGCGTCTCCACCGTGATCTCCTCACCATCGGTGAGCTTCACGTTGTACTTCACGTTGGGGACCGTGGTGATGAGATCCACCCCGAATTCCCGATCCAGCCGCTCCTGGACGATCTCCATGTGCAGGAGCCCCAGGAACCCGCAACGGAAGCCGAACCCCAGGGCCGCGGAGGTCTCGGGCTCGTACTGGAGGGAGGCATCGTTGAGCCGGAGGCGGTCCAGGGCCTCCCGGAGGTCCTCGAAGTCGTCGGAGTCGGTGGGGTAGAGCCCGGCGAAGACCATGGGCCGCACCTCCTGGTAGCCCGGCAAGAGCTCGTCCGCCCGGCGTTCGGCATTGAAGACGGTGTCGCCCACCCGGGTGTGCGACACATCCTTGATGGCCGCCGTCAGGTAACCCACCTGGCCTGCCGTCAGCTCCTCGGTCTGCACCCGCTTCAACTGCTGAAAGCCCACCTCCGCCACCTCGTACACCTCGTCGTGGGCCCCGAAGGCGATCTGCATGCCCGGTCTCAGGGCTCCGTCCACCACCCGGATGGAGGGGACCGCCCCCAGGTACTTGTCGTACAGGGAATCGAAGATGAGGGCGCGAAGGGGTCCCTCCGGATCTCCGGCGGGGGGCGGCACCTGCTCCACCACCGCCTCGAGGATCTGGTCGATGCCGATGCCGTCCTTGGCACTGGCCAGGAGGATGCTGTCTTCCTCGACCCCCAGCAGGTCCACCAGCTCGTCGCGCCGCCTTTCGGGCTCGGCTCCCGGCAGGTCGATCTTGTTCAGCACGGGGATGATCTCCAGACCGGCATCCATGGCCAGGAAGAGGTTGGAGAGGGTCTGGGCCTGCACCCCCTGACTGGCGTCCACCACCAGAAGCGCGCCTTCGCAGGCCGCCAGCGACCGGGAAACCTCGTAGGTGAAGTCCACGTGGCCCGGCGTGTCGATGAGATTCAGCTCGTAGCGCGTGCCGTCAGGCGCCTCGTATTCCATGCGAACGGCGTGGAGCTTGATGGTGATCCCCCGCTCCCGCTCCAGCTCGTTGGAGTCCAGCACCTGCTCCCGCATGGCCCGGGCATCCAGGGCCCCGGTCGCCTCCAGCAGGCGATCGGCGAGGGTGGACTTCCCGTGGTCGATGTGGGCCACGATGCAGAAGTTTCGGATGTTGGATTTTGGCACGGGCAAACCATCCGGGGGGACGAAGATCACGTTCCGGGCCGGCGCAAGAAGGGATCCTCCAGCCGACTCGGTAACACCTGAACATAACCACCGTACAGGGGCGGATCAATCGACCCCGGGTCGGGAAAACCCGCATGAGAGCGAGGGTTCTTCGGTTTCAGACAGCACCGGCGCGCTGAGCGGTGGCACCGGCGGACGGCGCGCAGGAAGGGCCTCCGGGGTGGCGCGCGCGACGATTTGCTTCTACCGTCGTTCAGGTGGTCCGACTACGAGGCTCCATGAAACGATACCTGCTCAGCCTGATCCTCCCCGTCTCCCTCGGCCTCGCCTCCCCCGCGGAGGCGCAGGACGTGGTAAGCCAGATCCAGGCGCTGGCCGCCGAGAACGCCGACGCCTACGCTTCGCCCCTCACAGAAGGGCTGGCCTACACCCTGGCGGCCGGCTACATGGACCGGTCTGCTCCCATGAGCGCCCTGGGCTTCGACGTGGGCGTGCGGTTTCTCGGGTCCCGGCCGAGCCGGGAGCACCGCACGTTTCAGGCGGTCCTTCCGGAGTCCATCGTCTTTCAGCATCCCACGATGGGAGAGCGAACCTACCACGACCCATACCAGTCCAGGGACGAATCGCTGGAAACTCCCACCATAGCCGGAAACGGGGAGGGGCTGGTCCTGGTTCCGGCCGGCCAGTTCGAAGCCGACCTGCTGGAGGCGGGAGAGAACCCGGATGACTATCAGGTGGCCTTCCCCAGCGGCCTCTCACTTCCGGTCACCCCCCTGGTCGTCGTGCACGCCACTCTGGGAGTGGGTGTGGGCACCGAGATGTCCGTCCGCTATCTCCCCAAGGCGGAGGTGGCGCCAGAGCTGGGTCGTGTCAGCTCCCACGGCTTCACGGTGAGCCACCTGGTCTCGCGGTGGGTGGGGCTGCCGGTGGACCTCACCGCCGTCGTCGGCTACCAGACCATGAGCGGAGAAGGCTTCCTGGAAGCCTCGGGCACCCACGTCGGACTCACGGGGGGGATCGGCGCCGGCCCCATGGACTTTTTTGGTGGGGCCCTGGTCCGGAACGCATCCAGCGAGCTGACCTACCGGGTGGAGAATCCCGATGACCTTCCGGGACTCCCGGAGGACGGGGCCGAGCTCTCCGTTCGCTCGAGCACCTCCGCCTCGCCGGGCTACGTGCTGGGGGCGCGGCTGCAGCTCCTGGCCCTGAATCTGTCCGGGCACTACACCTTTGGTGCCCACGACGTCTTCTCCCTCAAGCTGGGCCTGGGACTTCCCTGATCCGACACCGTCGGGTCAGCCGCCGCCTCCACTCCTGACGGGCGGAGGCCCCC
>SKVI01000055.1 GCA_007129525.1 Gemmatimonadota bacterium
CCCATCGGCGACCGGCGAGAGGTCCGGGGCCACGCCAAACCATTCCTCCTTCGGTTCGGGGCGGGGGAAGGGTTGCACGCCGGTGGCCAGGTTCGCATCGGTGAGAACGATGACCAGGCATCGGAGCGCCTCCGCGATCCGCCGGGCCGCCACCACCGAGTGGAAGGACTCCTCGATGGTGGCCGGAGCCAGGATCACCTTCGGCGCATCGCCCGGCTGCCCGAACAGCGCGGCCAGCAGATCGGACTGCTCGACCTTGGTGGGCAGACCGGTGCTCGGCCCACCCCGCTGGACATCGATGAGGACCATGGGGATCTCGGCCATCACCGCCAGACCGAGGAATTCCGTCTTCAGTGCCACCCCGGGACCCGAGGTGACGGTGAAGGCCACCCTTCCCGCATACGAGGCGCCGACGGCGACCCCTGCCGCGGCGATCTCGTCCTCCGCCTGGTGGACCCTTCCTCCAAAGCTTTCGAAGATGTCGGCCAGGTAGTGCGAGACCGAGGTCGCAGGGGTGATTGGGTACATGGAGCAGAGCTCCATCCCCGAGGCTGTGGCCCCGAGGGCGAGAGCCTGGTTCCCGTTCATCACCACCTTCGCTCCATCGGCAGGCTTGACCGGCACGTCGATCCGGAAGTCGAGCTCCTCGTCCGCCCACCCGTATCCCAGCTCCAGGAGTTCCACGTTCCGGTCGTAGACTTCCTGGGACTTCTTCCGAAAGGCATGGGCGATCTGGGCCCGCACCAGCTCCAGGTCACGCTGGTAGATCCAGGCCAGGATCCCCAGGGCGAACATGTTCTTTCCGCGCCGGGTCTCCTCCACCACGGTCAGGCACCGCTCCTCCATGGGAACGGGGATGATTCGGTAGGAAGCCTCCCGGGCGAGCTCCTCCATCGCCTCCACCCACTGGGTGCGGATCGCCTCGTCCGGGTGGGTCTCCCACATGTTCTCCACCAGCACGATGGCGTCGGGGGCCAACGCATCGAGTCGGTGACGGCGGAGGAGGACCTGTTCATTGAACGCCATGACGAGGTTTGCCGCATCGCCCCAGTTGGTCACCGGGTCCGTACCGATGCGCACACGATTCCCGCTGGCGCCGTCGGGAAGACGGGGTGGGGGCTGGATCTCGGCGGGAATGATCTCCACCGTCCAGACCCCGTTGCCCATCTTGGCCGACAGGGCTCCGAAGATCTGCGCGCATTTCTGTGCGCCCTCCCCCGGGTCGGATACGATCTCGAGGGTATGCTCCCTCACGGTACGAACGGTTGGATCCGTTCGGGGCCCAACCGTTGCTACCGCCTCGTCCGGTCCTGCCGTGGCTCCACTCGCCATCGTCATAACCCTCGGTTCCGGGTGATTCCCGTCTCACGGATCTTGCAGGGACCGTGCCCTGCCCCTCCACCTCACCTGCGTCACTCCCAGCGCCGACAGGTGGCGACTCGGTTTCGGTGCCCTGTCGTGCCATGGCCCCTCCCATCGGTTCTCGCCGACAAGCCCTCTCGACGCGGGCCAATCTGACTCCCCTTGGGCTCCCGGCAGGGGACATAATCTCCCCTGCCGAATCCTCTCCGCCGTGGCCCCCCCTCCCTCTCATCGTCCCCCTCGACAGGACCGGAGCACCGTTATACTATAGTTTTGTACCAACAAATCGTAAATACCCTGCGCCAAATTCGGGTGGTATCGCACTTGCCATAACAGTCCACACGTCACCAAGGGTGCAACCGCCCCCGTCGGCTTGCACCGGCGGACCCAACGCAAGGAGAAACCGATGGAGATCAAACGGCCCTACTGCCCCGTCTGCAGGCGGCAGGTCTCTGTCGCCACGACCCCCACCGCTCGCCACAGTGGCGGCCATGCATCGATTCCGGACGAACCTCGTCGCGTGTGCCTCGACTTCGGTGACGCCTGCGATCCTCGTCCGACCGGGCCCCAGGCACTTCGGCATCGTGGCGCGGAATGTCCCCTCTTCCACGTCCCGGCGGTGGTCATGGGGATGACGAGGGCGCGTGCGGGGCTCACCCCGGACCCCCGACCCGAGCTGGAAGCGTTTTGCGACGGCTGCGGGAAGGAGACCCGGCAGGAACGAGTGGGTCCGGCCTTCAGCTTCTGCCGTGGATGCAGCAGTATCAACGTGGTTGGCTTGAGAACAGGGAGACCCGAATGACCAAGCTCAGGACGTACCTGGCCTACTGCGCCGGGCGGGATCAGAAGGTGCGGGTGATCAAGAGGTCGGAGCTGCCACCGGGCTTCGGCGCCATGCCCTCGATGGCGGGCCAGTCCGACGTGCTCTGCCTGGACTACGGAGCCAGGTGCACGGGGGCCGTCTGCCCCCTCTTCGATGTGCCCACCGGAGAAATGAGGCGCCGGTTGGTGCACGCCGGACTCATGACGTGCTCGTGTGCTTCGACGCCAGGGCCTCGGCCATCTGCTCAAGCGTAGTCTCGTGCAGATATCGCTTGATCTCTTCCCGAATCGGCTTCCAGGTGTCGTGCAGCGGACACGGGACCTCGTCGGAGCATGGCCCAAGGCCCACGGCGCATTCCTCCAGTTCACCGGTGCCGTCCACCACGGACTTGATGTCGTGAAGTGATACCTCACCGGCGGGAACGCTCAGGGCATATCCGCCGGTGGGCCCGCGGGCGGATTCCAGGAGCCCTGCCGCCACCAGGCGCTTGAGGATACTGGCAAGGAAAGGGGAAGGAATGTCCTCCGCCTCCGCGATCTGGCGGAGCTTCACGAACTCGCCGTTTCCCCGGAGGGCAATGTGCGTGGCGGCTCGAATCGCATACTCACATGCGGCGGAGTAGATCATGGAGATTTCTTGTTGTGCATGGGAAACTACCTAACTGACGCCAACGCCTAAGTCTCACCTGCCGGGCAGACGAGGTCAACAGCGCTGCACACCGCACCTCCGGCTCCGCATGGGCGACGAGTTCCGACACGTCGAACGACATCCAGACGGCGTCGTCGTGGAGAGGCCGAATGGGGAACGCCTCCTGATCCCGGATTCAGCCATCCAGTTCATTGGCGTTCGTCCGCTGAACTGAATGTGTGTACCGCCCGCGCAGTCGCCCTGAGCAGGGCGCAGACGGGCGCCGGAAGCGGGAACGGAGCCGCAGCCCACTTTTCGCCGCAGACCCCCTTCTTCCCACCCCTTTCCGCTATCTTTGGGGCTCTATCGGAAACTGAGGGCCCGGGAATCGCCTGGCGTCGAGGAACACGGTTTCCAGGACCCGAAGGGGCCCCGACAGGGGGCCCAGACCGGCATATGACACACCAGACCACCGATGGCTTCGCCTCGCTCGAGCTTCATCCCGACCTCCTGCGGGCAATCCGCGAAATGGGCTTCACCGAACCCACCCCCGTTCAACGACAGGCACTCCCGGCCGGACTCGCCGGGCGCGACCTGCTCGGGTGCGCCATGACGGGGAGCGGGAAGACGGCCGCCTTTCTGCTCCCGATCCTACAGGAGCTGCGGGAGAGGCCGAGGGGCACGACGCGTGCCCTCGTACTCACCCCGACTCGCGAGCTGGCGGCCCAGGTCGACCAGGAGCGCCGTGCGCTCGGGCGCCACTCGGCGGTCACGGGCGCGGCCGTC
>SKVI01000096.1 GCA_007129525.1 Gemmatimonadota bacterium
CGCCGCGCCGAACCCGTCTCCGGGCTCCGAGTCGCCGCCGGTGAGCCGTGCCGCCTCCGCCCACGTGCCGTCGTCGCCCCTGCGGTAGATGTAGACCATGCCGGCCCGGAGCGAGCTGGCAGGCTCGCCCACCACGATGGCGTCGTCCACCACGGTCAGCGACCCGCCGAAGGCCTGGGCGTCCAGAGAAAGGGTACCGCCGAAAGCCAGGAAGGCCGCGGCCAGTGTCGACATGAGTAGGGTTCGCATATTGATCCTCGTGTACCTGGTTCGATTGCTCTATGTATGGGCGCCGGACGAAAGGCTCCAGAGTGCGTGGTTCCGAGACCGGACGCAAAGGGAGTTGACGCGGCGGGGCGTCGGGGGCTCCTTCCCGGGTGAGCCGTATCGGTGATCACCTTACCATGAACTTACCCTGCAGGGTCCAGCCCCCGGGGGACTCGGCCGCCATGCTTCAATACTGGCAGTTCTACAAGCAGGAGCGGCTCCTGGTTTCATTCGGGGTGCTTCTGGCCCTCTTCAGCAGCTTTGGCCAGACCTTCCTGATCTCGCTCTTCGTTCCGGCCTTCACCCACGAGTTCGAGCTGAGCGGAGCCCGGTTCGGGGTTCTGTACTCGGCGGCCACGCTGGCCAGCGCCGCCCTCCTGCCCTGGGCGGGTCGCTGGATCGACCGTCTCCCACTGCACCGCGTCACCGCCGGGGTGATCCTCCTCATGACCGTCTCGACCGCCCTCATGGCGGCGAGCTGGAGCGTGTGGGTTCTGGTGGTGGCGCTGGTGGGACTCCGGCTCTCCGGCCAGGGCCTCTCGGGGCACACCGCCCTCACCACCATGGCGCGTTACTATCCCCGGGCCCGGGGAAAGGCGCTGAGCCTGGCGAGCCTGGGGTTCCCCCTGGGGGAGGCGTTTCTTCCCCTTACGGTGACCACCCTCATCGGCGTGGTGGGATGGCGGGCCAGCTGGCTGGTCATGGCCGGCGCCTCGGTGGTGGTCTTCCTGCCCCTGGCGTGGGGGTTGGTGGCCCGAGCCGGCGTGGAGCTGGACCCGCAGAAGGTGCGGTGGTCGGAGGACGAGCCGGAGTCGCAAGGCGAGCCGGAGTCTGGACGGCCCGGCTTGGAGCGGAGCCCCACCGCCCGCCCCGTCCGCCACTGGACCCGTGGGGAGGTGCTCGGGGACGTGCGCTTCCACCTGGTGCTCCCGGCGGCGCTCCTGCCGCCGTTCTGGGCCACGGGTCTGATCCTGTACCAGACCGCCATCGCCCAGGAGCGGGGGTGGGGACTTCCCCTCATGGCATCCGCCTTCGTGGCCTTCGCCGCGGCCCGGATCGTGTTTTCGCTGGCAGTGGGAAGCGGGATCGACCGTCTCTCGGCCCGGCTCCTCTTCCCTCTGGCGTGCCTTCCCATGGCGGTGGGGGCGCTGGTCCTCATGTTGGTGGAGTCGCCCTGGGCCGCCTACGCCTTCATGGGGCTCCTGGGCACCACAGTGGGGCTCAGCGGGAACCTCAAGTCGGCGCTCTGGGCTGAGCTGTACGGAGTGCGGCACCTGGGCGCCATCAAGGGAATGATGGCGTCTCTCATGGTCCTGAGCACGGCCCTGGCGCCTATCCTGGTGGGGTGGGTCCTGGAAGTGGACGGTGGGCTACCCCTGCTCCTCTGGGGCGTGGTGGGCTCAGTGGTGGTGGCGACCCTCATGGCACTGGTCCTCCTTCGCCCCGAACCGAACACCGAGGCCGGCCCATCGAGTTGACGTCCTCATGGCCGGGGGCGTATAGATATCCTTCTACTCATGTTTCAGGCCCGTGGTCGGGCCCGCTCCCCGACCGCCACCCGTATCTTTGTCGTGAGGAAGTGCGATGAGACGCTGCATTCTATTGACTCTCAGTATCCTGATCGTGGGGCCCGGGGGGGCCTTCGCCCAGAACGTGGCCGACCGGACAACCCCGGTGGAGGGGCTCAGGGAGAACGCTCCCGGGCTCCACGCCCTCACCAACGTGGATGTCGTGGTGGCCCCCGGAAACGTGGTGGAAGGCGCCACCGTGGTGATCCGAGGCGGGGTCATCCAGCAGGTGGGCACCGACGTGTCTGTTCCGGCAGGGGCCCGGGAGTGGGACCTGGCGGGCCACACCGTCTACGCGGGATTCATCGATCCCCACTCGGACGTGGGGATGGGCGAGCCCCGCACCGACGACACCCACCGCGGACCGGCGTACTGGAATCCCCAGATCCAGTCGTTCATCTCGGCCGCCGACGAGTATGTCCACGACAACGACCGCACCGGGGAGCTCCGTTCCCAGGGGATCGGGGCGGCGCTGGCCGTCCCGCAGCTGGGAATCTTCCGGGGCGAGACGGCGCTGGTGAGCCTGGGCGAGGGACCCGACAACCACCGGATCATCAGCTCGGGTCAGGCCCAGTCGGTTTCCTACTCCCGCAGCAACGATCTGTCCGGGGGCTATCCCACCTCCCTCATGGGGAGCATTGCCCTCATCCGGCAAACGCTCCTCGATACGGACTGGTACCGGGAGGCCCAGGCGGCCTACCGGAGCAGCCCCCAGGGGCTCGACCGCCCGGAGACGAACCGGTCGCTGGAGGCGCTGGATGCGGCGGCCCGGGGCGAGGTGCCCCTCCTCTTCGAGGCCCGCAACCAGGATGAGCTCCAGTGGACGCTGGCGCTGTCCGAGGAGTTCCCCTTCGACTTCTGGATTCGGGGCGACGGGAATGAGTACCAGATTCTGGACGTGGTGAGCCAGATGGATGCGCCCCTCATCATTCCGGTGGACTTTCCCGACCGCCCGGACCTCTCGAACCCCGACGAGGCGCTGGGAGCCAGCGTGTCCATGCTCCGCAACTGGTATCTGGCGCCGGAGAACCCGGCCCGCCTGGCCGGCGAGGGCGTGGAGTTCGCCTTCACCGCCGACGGGCTGGACGACGCCGAGGACTACCTGGGCAACATCCGCGCTGCGGTGACGCGGGGACTGGACCGGGAGGTGGCCCTGGCCGCCCTTACCACGGTGCCGGCTGCAATGGTGGGCGCCGCCGCCACCTACGGCACGGTGGAGGCGGGCAAGGTGGCCAACCTGGTGGTCACCGACGGCGATCTCTTCGACGACGGCACGGCGGTCCGCGACGTCTGGGTCGACGGCCGGCGCTACCCCATCGATCCGGCACCGGCGGTGGACGTCCGGGGCGACTGGGTGGTGACGGCCCCCGACGGGCCCACCGGACTGGTGGAGGGCCGCCTGGCCCTCGAGGGCTCCCGGACGAGCCCCTCGGGAACCCTGACGGTGAACGGGCAGCGCGTGGACCTGGGCTCGACCTCGGTTCGGGCTGATGCCCGACGGGTTCGATTCCAGGTGCCCGGCGAAGCGCTGGAGATTCCGGGGGTCATGCGCTTTTCCGCCACCTTGAGCGGCGACGAGCTCCACGGCTGGGGTGAGATGCCCGACGGCTCGCGGCTGAACTGGCACGGCCAGCGCACCGCCGAGTTCCAGCCGTCTGACGACGGAGAGAACGGGGCCAGGCGACAGGTAGCCGACCTGGACCTCCCGGACCTCCGACCGGCGCTGGATTTCGGCCGGGAGGCGATCCCGGACC
>SKVI01000020.1 GCA_007129525.1 Gemmatimonadota bacterium
CCAGGGCCAGAACCGGAGCCCAACCGGGATCGCTGTAGAGCCGGGCGTCGGGAAGCCCCACCAGGACCCCGCACGCCAGGACGGCCAGACCTGCCTTCCACCATCCGCCCCGCACCCCCTCACGCATGGCACGTCGCGGGTGCCTCGGGCCGGGAGCCGCCTTCGCTTCCGGGGAGTCGGGAACGCGTGACATGGGATGCTCCTTGCGCGGGGATGGGTCCCTTGTGCAGGCGCCTGGGCCGGGTTGAGGGCGCCGGCAACGTAGGCGAAGCCTCGAAGCCCGGGCAACCGCCGCAGTGCCCCACGGAGCACCCGTGCCCCTGGCGGGTAGCGCTTCCCCATGGAACTGGGCCTCTACTCCTTCGCCGAAACCCGCGTGGACCCGGAGACCGGGCGACAGCTCGACGCCGGCCGGCGCATCCGCAACCTCATCGAGGAGATCGAGGTGGCGGATCAGGTGGGGCTCGACGTCTTCGGTGTGGGAGAGCACCACCGGCCCGACTACGCGGTGTCGGCCCCGGCCGTGGTGCTGGCCGCGGCGGCGGCCCGGACCACCCGGATCCGCCTCACCAGCGCGGTGTCGGTCATCAGCTCCGATGACCCGGTCCGCATCTTCCAGGATTTCGCCACCCTGGATGCGATCTCCGAGGGCCGGGCCGAGATCATGGCAGGCCGCGGCTCCTTCACCGAGTCCTTCCCCCTCTTCGGCTACGACCTGTCGGACTACGATGCGCTCTTCGCCGAGAAAGTGGACCTCCTCATGCAGCTCCGCACTTCGGAGCGGATCACCTGGGAGGGCGCCCACCGGCCGGCCATCGACGACCGGGGCGTCTACCCGCAGCCGCGCCAGGACCCGCTTCCCTTGTGGGTGGCGGTAGGCGGCTCGCCCCGCTCGGTGGTGCGAGTGGCCACCCTGGGGCTCCCCATGGCGCTGGCCATCATCGGCGGCCGGCCGGAGCAGTTCCAGCCGGCGGTGGAGCTCTACCGCCGGGCTGCCCGGCAGGCGGGCCACGATCCGGCCACCCTGCCGGTAAGCATCAACTCACACGGGTTTGTGGCCGACACGGCCCAGGCGGCGGCGGAGATCGCCTTCGGTCCCTTCTCCGAGACCATGTCCCGCATCGGCCGCGAGCGGGGATGGCCCCCGTGGACCCGGGCGCAATTCGAGGCCGAACGCAGTCTCACCGGCGCCCTGGTCCTGGGCAGCCCCCGGGAGGTCATCGACAAGATCCTCTATCAGCACGAGCTCTTCGGCCACCAGCGGTTCCTGCTCCAGCTCACCGTGGGGCCCATTCCCCATGCGAAGGTCCTGCGTGCCATCGAGCTGTTTGGCACCGAGGTGGCGCCGGCGGTCCGGCGGGAGGTGGGAGGGACACAGCCGGAGCCCAGGGAGTTGAGCTCATGAGCCGTATGACGCTCCCTCGCCTGATTCCCGTCACCCGCGAGCGGAAGGCGCGAGGGGCACCGCCTCCCAAAGCAAGGCGGGATCGGCGGGGTCCGCCGCGTCCACCGTCACCTGCAGAATCGGCTCCTGGGGCGTCTCCAGGAGGTGGACCCGGGGGCGGAGCCAGCGACGGAACTCGCTTCCCTCCCCCAGGGGGATGGTAAAGGGAAGGCGGGCCGCCAGCGGACCGCCGTCGGCCCGCACGATCCGAAGGGCTCGCCCGGCCTCCTCCCCGTCTCCCGGCCCCTCGTGGATCTGCAGGTGCGGACCGCCCTGCAGGGTAAGGGTGCGCCGCCCCCGGGCCTCAACGCCGGGGGCCACGTCCAGGCGGTAGGTGGCCCAGGTGTCGAAGACGGCCGCCCCGTCCTCCCGCCGGGACCAGTGCCGGGCCCCGTGCCGGGACCCGGGGGGCTGGGGAGGCCCGGGAGGAGGCTCGAAGTGGTAGGAGGGCCCGTCGCCGCCGAGACCGTCCTCCACCCGGACGCGCAGCCGGATCACCCCGTCCCGTCCCGGCACCCGAGCCTCCCGGACGCTCCGCTCCAGCGCCGGCGCCAGCTTGTCGTCAAAGAGCCGGCGCATGGCCCCGCGAAAGCCCATGACCGCGCCACCGAGCCCCAGGCGGAGGAAGTCGCGTTTCCGAACGCCCAGTTCGGAATCCAGCTCCCGGACCACCTCCATGTACCGCCCACGGGCCGCCTCCCGCACGGTGCGGGCCGCCGCCTCCCACTCCCGGTCCTCGGGCCAGGTGGGGGGATCGGGGAGGGATCCGTCGGGGTCGGGCGACTCCGGACTCCTCGCCGGCAAGTGCGCCTGTGCTCCCTTCCAGAGACCCCACCGGTAGTCGTGCTCCCGGAACGACTCCCGCAGGAACCCACCGAAGCGGCGGAAGAAGGCGCCCGCCATGGGAATCGTGCTGGGCGGCTCCCCCTCCCGGCCCTCCGAGAGGGGGCCCACGGCCACCACGTCCACCTGCCTGCGGTCCCGGAGCGCCGCCACCTGGTCCACGACGGCGTGGAGGGTATGGCGAAGCCGGCGTTCGCGATCCGGGTCCCCGTCGCTCGTGGGGGCCTCTTCCGACGGGCTCTCGTCCTCCTCCCGTCGGATGCGCTCCAGCTCGGCGGTGGGGTCGTAGGCGCCGGCCCGCATGGCAGCCTCCTGCTTGGTGTCCAGGATCTCCTGGAGAAGGGCGCCGCTGCGGTCCAGGAGCGCCTGGCGGCGGCCGGCCGGCACGGCGTCCACCACCTCGTCCAGCAGCTCCCGGAGCCGGTTGCGCCACTCCAGGCGCTGGTTCACCCGGTCGGCCTGGCGCACGTCTCGGAAGCCCGCCTGCCCGGCCATGGCCGAGACGGTGGGGCCGGCCTGAGCGAAGAGCTTGTGGGTGAAGGCCGCCTCCTCCTCCCGGTCGCCCCGGATCCGCGACGGGTGGTGGAGGCCCAGAAACTCGGTGTGGGCCGTGCCGCTGAGGTGGGGGTCAATGAAGAGGAGCGCACGGCGGTCGCCCTTCTCCCGCGAGGCTCCGGACCGGGGCCCGGCCGCATCACCCGCGTCCCCCGCATCACCCGTGTCGCCCGCATCACCCGTGTCGCCCGCGACAACCGCTCCGCCCTCCACACCCCCGACCCCGTCCACGATACGGATGAGCGCCATGGCCTCCCGGAGGGGTTCGTTGTTGAAGGCGCCGCCGTCCCCGTAGGTGAAGGGAAATTCGTCCAGCTCGTCAAACCAGAGGGAGGGATAGGGGGCGGCGCCCTCCGCATCGGCGCGCACCGTCTCACCACCCTCCCCCTCCTGACCCGGCGGCCGTCCCCGCCAGGGCCAGAGGGAGCCGAACTCGTGGGCACGGCGGGGAACGACACGGGGCTCGAAGGCGATGGGGAAGCTTCCGCAGGCCAGGCAGAGGTCCGCCACCTCCCTCCACGTGTCCGGCCTGGAGAGGGCGTCCCGGTCGCGGTGCACGGCACGGGGCCAGGGGGCGCCGTCGACATCGGAGCCGAACTCCAGGCAGTAGATCTGGTGGTCGCGAAAGAGGGTGGCGGCCTGGGCGTCCACCAGGGCCGGCGTCCGGGCCAGGCGCCGGGACACCACCGGGATCCCGTTCAGGTTCATGAGGGTGGCAAGAAAGTAGACGCGACGTCCCAGCCGCAC
>SKVI01000236.1 GCA_007129525.1 Gemmatimonadota bacterium
CCCCGAGGCGGAGCCGGGCGGCTGGCGGAAGCGCTGGTCGACCACCTGAGGAGTCTGGGAGGCGAGATCGTCACGGATTGGAGGGTGGAGACCCTCGAGGAGCTGCCCCCAAGTCGGGCCGTGCTCCTGGACCTCACACCGCGCCAGGTGATCGCGGTGGCGAGGCGTCGCCTCCCCGACCGGTATCTTCGTCGCCTGGGCCGATACCGCTACGGGCCCGGGGCTTTGAAGGTGGATTGGGCCCTGGACGGTCCCGTGCCGTGGAGCGCTCCTGCGTGCGGGAGGGCCGCCACGGTTCATCTGGGAGGATCCCTGAGCGAGATCGAGGCGGCGGAGCGGGCGCCCTGGGAGGGCCGGTTTCCCGAGCGGCCCTTCGTGCTCTTCGCCGAACCGAGCCGGTTCGACGCGTCGAGGGCTCCCGCCGGAAAGGGCACCGGATGGGGGTACTGTCACGTTCCGTCCGGATGGGCCGGTGACCTGGACGAAGCGGCCGATCGAATCGAGGCTCAGGTGGAACGGTTCGCTCCGGGTTTTCGCGGACGGGTGCTGGCCCGGAGCGTCCGGGGTCCCGCGGAGCTCGAAGCGGCAAACCCGAACCTGGTGGGCGGGGACATCAACGGAGGTGTCCAGGACCTCGCACAGCTTGTCGCCCGACCCGTTCTCTCCCGGGATCCATACGCCACGCCCACCCCTGGATTGTACCTCTGCTCAGCGTCGACCCCACCGGGAGGTGGGGTGCATGGGATGTGCGGCTATCACGCGGCCCGGTCGGCTCTCCGGCGGACGTTCGGGCGTTGAGCGCGAAGCCGGTGGCTGGATCTGCGGGCCGGCATCGAAAACCTTCTCGCCTCGGCTGGGGGACCTCACGTCAGAGAGGAAATCCGTTCCACGGTCGATTGTACGGATTGCACGCACGGGGGTGCATCGACAGCCCCGTCTCGGCACGGTCAGGCCTCAGAACACCGCGTTTCCATTGAGCATTTCGGGGTTCGATCCTGACGCGGCACACGCCTTGCCGCTCCTCTTGTGGGAAGGACCCGGATTTCCGGACCGGACGCGACGGAGTGGGCCAGGGAATCCAGCTGCGGAAATACGTCGAACCGGCGGTGGAGTCCAGGCGAGGTTGGCGCGGGTGTGAACCCACGGGAGGCAAGGTGGTCAAGCGGTACGGAACGGACGAGGCGGAGGGCAGCGAGTCGGATGGGTCCGGACCGATGTCCGGAGAATCCGGAGCGTTGGCCGCTCTCCGCCGTTGGCTTGCGACTCGAATCGCGCCCGAACTCGTCGAGGAAGCCGACCGGGATCCCCTCACCGGATTGAACAACCGAAGGGCCGACTGGAGGAAGGTCGACGGGTTGATGCGGCAGCGACAAGCGGAACCGGGCCGGCTGGATCGATTGGTGCGCTTCCGAGCCGACGTGGACAACCTCAAGGTGCTGAACGACACGCGCGGTCACCAGATGGGCGACCGAGCTCTGGTTCTCATCGGCCGCGTCCTCCAGAACAGCGTCCGTATCGGTGAGGAGGTGGTTTCGCCGGCGAGGATCGGGGGCGACGAATTCGCCTTCACTCTGGTGCTCCCTCCCGACGCGGCTCCGGACTGGATTCGGGATCGGCTTGAACGAAACGTCACGGCGGCGCTGAAGAGGGAAGGCTTGAATCGGGCGGGAGGGGTGGAAGTGGGCTTGTCGATGGGTTTTGCCGAGGCGCGCCCGGGCATGTCGCTCAAGGACCTGGACGCCGAGGCTGATCAGGATACACGTCGCCGCAAGACCCGGATTGGACGTTCCGTGGGCCGGACCCAGAAGGGAAGGTACCAGGGGTTCCGCTTGCCGGATGCGGGGGGCAGGGACGGAAGAGCGCTTCCTTTCTGAGCACCTGCCAGATGACGGCACGGACCACCGCATCGCCTCCTCCAGGCGTCATGCTTTCATCTTCGCTGGGGCGTCGGACACTGGTCTGACGGGGAGCCAGACGTTCACCCGGGTCCCCCACGCGGGAGCCGACTCCAGGGTGATGGCCCCACCGGTCTGGTGGATGAAACCCTCTGCCACTGCCAGGCCCAGCCCGAGCCCTGGCGGATCGGTCTTGGTGGTGAAGAAGGGCGCAAAGGCGCGGGAGGCGGTGGCCGGGTCCATCCCACACCCGTTGTCCGCCACCTGGAGATGGATCCACCCCACCCTTTTCTCACCATCGTTGACCATTCCACCGATCCGCTCCAGGCCCACCCAGATTACCCCGGGAGTGCCTGGCTCGGCGTCCTTGAGAGCGTCGACGGCGTTGGAGACCAGAGCTTGCACCACCTGCTCCATCTGACCAGGATCCGCCATCACCCGGCAGGGGATTTCCGGGAAGTCCTGACAGTAGAGGATCTCCTCCGGGACCACGGTGCCCATGTCCAGGTCCAGGATGAACTCGGCCAGATCCAGCACGGTGGGTAATGGCTGGTCCCGCAGGCTGATAGCGCCCAGCTTCTGCGCCACGTCCGTTCCCTGATGGCAGGCCCGGACGATGGTCTGCAACTCGGCCCTCGGTACCGGGTCGTCCAGGTTCCGCATTAGGTTTGACGCGACCCCTTGGATTCGCCCGAGGATGGCGTCGAAGATCCGGGCCGATTCTCCCGAAATCCGTTGTACCGCCTCCGAATTGGAGGTCAAGCCCCCATAGCCCAGCGACCGGTCCTGCCCCGAGGGTCCTCGATGTGGAGAGGCTCTCGGCGGAATCGGGCTCATGTTCTCTGAGAATGGACGTGGAGGGAATCCCATCTGGACTCGCTCGGCTGAAGGCCGTGAGGCAAGCACTTGGCTAGCCACTGTTGCAGGAACCTTGCCATGCGAACGTGTTTGGCGACCGGCCAACCGGTAAGGTTCGCAGTGTCCGGTTAAGGTCCTCAGTGTAGAGGACCCAGCACTTGTTGAGTCCAGGGATGGTCGTTCCCGGATTCAGGTGCCGAATTTCTCAACCCTCCCCTGTAAACTCTGCACTCGCGGTGTAAGAAGGAGAGTCCCAGGGCTGCCATCGAGGCGGCACCCGGCGACTGGAGAACCGGAAGACGGAACGGGGGCGCGGCTTCCCGCCCGCGCGGCCACGCGGCACATGCTTTGCATTTCCCACGGGGTGTGGCAGGTCGGTTTCGCATTTCAACCATCGGGAGTTTCCATGGCGGACAAGCAGCGCGAGGAAAAGGAGAAGGAGAACGGCCGGCAGGAAGGACCGTCCCGGAAAGCCGCTGAACGCAAAGCTGAGGAGAAGAATCGGCCCGACGATCACGACACCCACAGGAAGGGTCCTGAGGGGCCAGGCAATCGCAACCGGAACTGAGCGCCTGTTCTCGGACCCCGAGCCCTCTCTCGATGCTTCGATCCGGATCTTCGCGTTGGTTGGTCATCGGTGGTGCCGTCCTGGCGGGTCTTCTGCTCGTCGTACTCGGGCTCCGGCTCGCGATGGATGTCGACCCGACGGAACTGGGACGACTGGTCTCGGATGGCCCCATCAAGGAGTTGCGGGAGGAGCTCCGGCCCGCCCGCCCCGGGGAACGGCGCGTGATCCTGTTCGCCATCGACGGGGTGGGCGACGACGCCTTTCGGG
>SKVI01000396.1 GCA_007129525.1 Gemmatimonadota bacterium
CACGACACGCCCCTGGTGGCCGCCGCCGCAGCCCTGGTGCAGTACATCCGGGACACGCAGCCTGCGGGGGCCGAGAACCTGCAGCCCCCTTCCATCCGCCGCCCGGGCCGGGAGATGGTCCTGGACGAGATGACCCGCCGGAACCTGGAGCTGGTGGAGCCGCTGCGGAGCGGCGAGGAGGGCGGCACCCTGGTGGCGGTCCTCGACGACACCGTCACCGCCATGGGCGCCCGGCTCCTGCGCCAGTGGATCCTTCGGCCCCTGGTGGAGCTGGACGACATTCGCCGTCGGCAGGAGACGGTGGCCGAGCTGGTGGAGTCGCCTGAGCTCCGGAATCGGCTCCGGGAGGCGCTGGAGCCCATCCACGATCTGGAGCGGCTGGCGGGGAAGGTGGGCTCGGGCCGGATCAACCCCCGGGAGCTGCTCTCCCTGGGCCGGTCGCTGGCCCGCCTCCCCGAGCTGAAGGAGGCGGGTGAGGATGCCCGGGTCTCCCTTCTCCGAACCCTCACCGTGGAGATGGACCCGCTGGCCGACGTGGCCCGCCTCATCGACGAGGGCATCTCGGCCGAGGCTCCTCCCAACCTCCAGGACGGGGGGGTGATCCGGAAGGGCTTTTCCGCCGAGCTGGACGAGCTGCGCGAAACCCGCGATGGCGCCCGGGAGTTCATTGCCGGCCTCCAGACCCGCGAGCGGGAGCGGACGGGGATTGGCTCGCTGAAGGTGGGCTTCAACAAGGTTTTCGGGTACTACCTGGAGGTGACGAAGGCGAACCTGGACCGGGTCCCCGACGACTACGTCCGCAAGCAGACCCTCTCGAATGCCGAGCGGTACTTCACCCCCGAGCTGAAGGAGTGGGAGGAGAAGGTCACCGGCGCCGAGGACCGGATCCTGGAGCTGGAGACCCGGCTTTTCCAGGAGCTCAGGAGCCGGGTGGCTCAGGAGGTGCGACGGTTGCAGGCCGCCGGGCGCCAGGTGGCCCGCCTCGACGTCCTCACCACCCTGGCCCGGGTGGCCACCCGCCGGCAGTACGCCCGGCCCCGCCTGCACGAGGGCTTCGAGCTGGAGATGCGGGCGGGCCGCCACCCGGTGGTGGAGACGATGATGCCCTCCGAGGAGTTCATCCCCAACGACCTGACGCTGGACGACGAGGGCTGGATCGTCATCCTCACGGGGCCCAACATGGCGGGAAAGAGCACCATCCTCAGGCAGGTGGGGCTCATTCAGCTCCTGGCCCAGGTGGGATCGTTCGTCCCCGCCCGTGAGGCTCGGCTCCCGGTGTGCGACCGGATCTTCACCCGGGTGGGAGCCTCGGACAACCTGGCTCGGGGGCAGTCCACCTTCATGGTGGAGATGAACGAGACGGCGGCCATCGTCCACGGCGCCACCCCCCGGAGCCTGGTGCTGCTGGACGAGATCGGCCGGGGAACCTCCACCTACGACGGGGTGTCCATCGCCTGGGCCGTCACCGAGCACCTCCACGAGCACGTGGGGGCTCGGACGATCTTTGCCACCCACTACCACGAGCTCACTCAGCTGGGGGACCTTCTGGACGGCGTCAAGAATATGAACGTGGTGGTGAAGGAGGCCGGTGACGAGATCATCTTCCTGCGGCGCCTTGAGGACGGGGGCGCGGACCGCTCCTACGGGATCCAGGTGGGACGGCTGGCCGGCCTGCCGGACGACGTCATCGCACGGGCGCGGGAGATTCTCCGAGAGCTGGAGGGCAGCCATTCCGGGGGAGGCGAGGGACTGGGGCGCTTCGGCCGACACGCCCCGGCCTCCGCCGCGCCGGAGCGGGACCAGATGTCCCTCTTCCAGGAAGACCCTCTGGTGGCCCGCCTGCGGGAGGTGGAGCTGGAGGGGACGACCCCCCTGGAGGCGCTGAACCTCCTGGCCGAACTTCGAGCGGCGGCTCGGGACCGATAGACGGCGCACCGGGATTTACAGGGAGCGGGCCCAGGTGCCTGAACCCCAATCACGACACGATAGATACGGAGTTCGACGCGATGCAGATGACCCAGAGTGCTGGGCAGACCCGGGGAGCCGCCGCCGGCCGTGCGGAGAGCCTGCGAGGAGACGTCCGTGGGGCCGGAATCCTCCCCCGGGCGGGTGTCCTACTCCTGGCGCTGGCGGCGCTCTTCCTCATGGCGGCATGCGGAGGAGAGGGCGAACTGGAGCAGCCGGTGCCCCTCTACGGAAACAACCCCATCGAGTACCCCCTGGACCTCTGGGACGAGGGTGCCGAGGGCGCTGCGATCCTCCGGGTCAGGGTCGATGAGCGGGGTCATGTGGACTCGGTGGAGGTGGCCGAGTCATCGGGCCATGAGGGCCTGGACGCCGCGGCGGTGGCCGGGGCCCGGGAGCTTCGTTTCGAGCCCGGCCGCAAGGACGGAAAGCGGATCCGGATGTGGGCCACCCTCCCGGTGGAGTTCTCCACCCGACCCACTCCCGTGGACCAGGACTGATCGAATGAGCGAACGGCACCGGAGGCCGTACGACAACGTGACCGAGCTGGTGGGGTGGACGCCCCTGGTCCGCCTGAAGCGGGTGGCCGAGGGGATCCGCACGCCGGTCTACGGAAAGTGCGAGTTCATGAATCCCGGCGGCTCGGTCAAGGACCGCATCGGCCAGGCCATCGTGGAAGCCGCCGAGGACGAGGGTCGGCTGGGTCCGGGGGGGACCATCGTGGAGGCCACCTCAGGCAACACCGGGCTGGCCCTGGCCATGGCGGCCTCGTCCCGGGGCTACCGCTGCATCTTCGTCATGCCCGACAAGATGAGCCTTGAGAAGCGGAAGCTTCTGAGGGCCTTCGGTGCCGAGGTGGTCATCGTTCCCAGCGACGTGGGGCCCGACCACCCGGACCACTACACCCAGCGGGCGCGGAGCATTGCCCAGGACACCCCGGGCGCCGTTCTGGCCGACCAGTTCTACAACCCGGCCAACCCCCAGGCCCACTACGAGTCCACCGGCCCCGAGCTCTGGGAGCAGACCGGGGGCCGGATCACCCACTTCTTTGCCGGGGCCGGCACCGGGGGAACCATCACGGGGACCGCCCGCTACCTCAAGGAGCAGAACCCCGAGGTTCAAATCGTGGGAGTCGATCCGGTGGGCTCGGTCCTGGCCACCTACTTTCACACCGGCGAGATGCCCGAAGGCCAGGTCTACCAGGTGGAGGGGCTGGGCAACGACAAGATCCCCGGTGCCCTGGACCTGGATCTGGTGGACGACTACGTGACGGTCACCGACGCCGAGGCCTTCCGCATGGGGCGCCGGCTTACCCGGGAAGAGGGCCTCTTCGTGGGGGGCTCGTCGGGGCTCATCGTCCACGCCGCCCTGGAGCGGGCCCGGGAGCTGGACGACCCCGACGCCCTGGTGGTGGCGGTCCTCTGCGACTGGGGCGAGCACTACCTGAGCAAGATGTACGACGAGGCCTGGCTCGCCGAGAACGAAATCTCTCTGAACGGAGAGATTGGTGGCCGGGACGGAGAGATCGAGGCGCCGACGGCCGGAGACGGCGGGTGAGCGACGAGCCCCTCCACGTGGCCGTCCTCATGGGCGGGGCGTCCGGCGAGCGGAACGTCTCGCTGGCCTCGGGCACGCAGGTGGCCCGGGCGCTGCGGTCGCTGGGTCACCGGGTGGTGGCGGTGGATACGGCCCGGGGCGTCCTCACGCAGGAGGAGGAGGAGCGGATCCTGGCCCGGGGCGTGGGGGCCGAGCCGCCTGCCGGGCTCGGCGCCGACCTCCTGGAGACCGGCGACATCAGTCGCCTGACCCGCCTGCCGGAGCTGGAGGGGGTGGATGCGGTCTTCCCGGCCCTCCACGGCGGGAGCGGGGAGGACGGCACCCTGCAGGCCCTCCTGGATCTCACCGGACTCGTGTACGCCGGCAGCGGGCGGCTGGGATGCACCCTGGCCATGGACAAGGAGGTCTCGAAGCGGCTCTTCCGCGACGCCGGGATTCCCACGCCCGACTGGCTGGCCTCGCCGGTGGGGCTGGACCGGGTGGAAGAGGAGCTGGGGCTTCCGGTCATCGTGAAGCCGCCCTCGGGAGGCTCCACCCTGGGGCTCACCCTGGCCCACGACCGCCCCGAACTGGAGGCGGCGGTGGCCGAGGCGCGCCGCTACGAAGACCGTATCCTCTTCGAGCGGTACGTGAAGGGCAGGGAGCTCACCGTGGGAATCGTGGGAGACCGGGCCCTCCCGGTGGGGGAGATCATCCCCGCCAACGAGCTCTTCGACTACGAGTGCAAGTACCAGCCCGGGATGGCCCGGGAGATCTTCCCCGCCGACATTCCCACCGACACCGCCCGGCGGCTGCAGACGCTGGCCCTGGCGGTGCACCGGACCCTCTTCCTGGAAGATTTCTCCCGGGTGGACTTCATCGTGGATCCCCAGGGGGAGGCCTGGTGCCTGGAGGCCAACGCGTTGCCGGGCCTCACCGCCACCTCGCTTCTCCCCCAGGCCGGCGAGGCCGGCGATCTTCCCTTCCCCCGCCTCTGCCAGGAGATCGTCCGTCTGGCCCTCCGGCGACGGGCCCGGCAACAGAATGCGGGAGAGTCTGCGTCGTGAGCGGGTCGGGGGAACACCCTCCGGGCGGCCGGGTTGAACCGGCAGGCGCCGAGGGGTAGGATGAACGCTCCCGGCCCTTCGCCCGATCCGCCCCTTCCGTCGGTACCGCGCGCCCCATGTCGTACGGTTCGCCACGATTCGCCTTCGGCTACCGCCTGACCCCCTGGGTCAAGCGGCTGCTCATCGCCAATACGGCGGTGCATCTGTTGGCCGTGCTCATCGGCCAGGGCGGACAGCTCTTCTTGTGGGAATGGTTCGGCTTCACCCCTGCCGAGTCCTTCTACAAGCCCTGGGGCGCGGTGACCTACATGTTCCTGCACGGGGACATCTGGCACCTCCTCATGAACATGCTGGTCCTCTTCTTCTTCGGACCGCCGTTGGAGGAGCGCTGGGGCGCGAAGGGATTCCTCCGTTACTACGTGCTCTGCGGGCTCGGGGGTGCGGCCCTCTCCTTCGTCTTCGCCTTCAGTACCTCCGTCATCGGGGCCTCGGCGGCCATCTACGGGATCATGCTGGCGTTCGCCTGGTACTGGCCCGAGGCGCCCATCTACTTCTGGGGGATCTTCCCCATCAAGGCGAAGTGGCTGGTGGGCTTCTTCTTCGTGCTCACCTTCGTGTCGGCCTTCGCCGGCGCCGGGGGTGGGGTGGCCCACTTCGCCCATCTGGGCGGGCTGCTTGCGGGTCTCCTCTACCTGCGCACCGACGGCACCCTGGGCGCTCGCCTGGGCAAGTTGAAGGAGGCGACCCGGGTGGAGCGGCTGGCCATCGTGCCCCGGGACGACGACTCCCGGGAAGAGGCGGAGAAGGGGAGCCGGCGCCGGTCCGGCCGCTCAAGCGAGTCCCGGATGCCCGATGACGAGCTCCTGGACGAGGTGGACCGGATCCTGGACAAGATCTCCGAGACCGGGATCCAGTCGCTGACGGAGAAGGAGAGGGGGGTGCTGGACGAGGTGTCCAGGCGCCGGCGCTCCAACTGACGGGTCGTCCGGTCCCGGGCTGGGATTCGGCGGTCCCGGGCTGGGATCCGGCGATCCCGCGCTGGCATTCGGCGGTCCCGGGCCTTAGCCTGGATTCGTTCGCATCCGCACAACTCCTTCCCCGACCGCTCATGTCTCGCTCCGTCGTTCCCGCGGGCTTCGTCGCCCTCGTCCTCATGGCCGGGGTCCTGGTTTCGGCCCCCGCCCTCCAGGCCCAGGTGCCCACCCCCCTCGAGCACTTCGGTCACGAGCTCGGCGCCGACCGGGAACTGGCCGACTGGGAGAGCCTCCTGGCCTACTACGAGCGGGTGGCGGCGGCGAGTCCCCGGGTGCAGATCGACACCATGGGGACCACCACCCGGGGCCGGCACATGGTGAAGCTCACAATCTCGGCCCCGGCCAACATGGACCGCCTGGACGAGATCCGGGAGACGAACCAGACACTCGCCGACCCCCGCCGGATCCAGGGCGACGCCCACCGGGACGAACTCCTGGCGGAGGGGAGAGCCGTGGTCCTCATCACCAACCACATCCACTCCTTCGAGGTGGGATCGGGCCAGATGCCGGCGTCACTCGTCTACCGGCTGGCCACCTCCAACGAGCCCCGGGTACTGGAGATCCTGGAGAACGTGGTCCTGGTGAACGTGCCCTCGCTGAACCCAGATGGCACCCAGTACGTGGCCGACTGGTGGAACCGGTGGCGGGGCACCGAGTTCGAGAGCGCTCCGCTCCCCTGGCTCTATCACTGGTACGTGGGCCACGACAACAACCGTGACTGGTACGCCATCCGGCAGGTGGAGACCGAGCTCACCGTGCGCCACGCCCACAACCACTGGCGTCCCCACATCGTGCAGGACCATCACCAGCTCTGGGCCGACAACCTCCGGATCTGGGTGCCGCCCTACCAGGATCCCTGGGAGCCCAACATCGATCCGGCCCTCATCGGCGCCACCAACCAACTGGGCTCCTATGTGGCCTCGGAGCTGCTGGCTGAAGGGAAGAGCGGGGTGGGCACCTACTCCATCTTCGACGCCTTCACCCCGGCCCGGGCCTACCAGCACCACCATGGTGGGGTGCGGATCCTGGTGGAGGTGGCCCGGGCCGACTGGGCCGCCCCGGTGGAGCTCACCCCCGACGACCTGAGCGCCCGGCGGGGGGCCGATCCCCACACGCCCAGTTGGAATCACCCCCGTCCCTGGTCCGGCGGCCAGTGGGGGATCGGCGACATCGTGGAGTACATGGAGTCGGCGGCCATGGCGGTGCTGACCCACGCGGCCCGGAACCGGGAGTACTGGGTCCGGAACTTCCACGGCATCCAGTCCCGGGCAGTGGAGGGATGGGAGGAGTGGCCCGCCGCCTGGGTCCTTCCCCCGGCCTCCGAGCAGTACGACCCGGTGCGGCTGGAGGACCTGGTCCGGATCCTGCGCCTGGGCGACGTGGAGATCCACCGGGCCGAAGCGCCCTTCACCACCGGGGCCGGCTCGGAGGACGGTACCCGGGAGTGGCCCGAGGGGAGCTACGTGATCCCCATGGGGCAGCCCTTCGCTTCCTTCGCCCAGGCCCTCCTGGAGCGGCAGGACTACCCCGACCTGCGGCTCTATCCCGGAGGCCCGCCCCAGACCCCCTACGACGTCACCGCCCACACCCTGCCGCTGCTCATGGGGGTCGACGCCCATGCGGTGGACACCTCCGTCGATGCGCCCCTCTCCGACGTGATCCCGGTCCCCGAGCGCATTACCTACCCCCTCCCGCCGGAGCTCGCCGGCGCCGCCGCGCCGCGGGTGGGTGTCTTCAAGGGGTGGGGCGAATCACAGCCCTCTGGGTGGACCCGCTGGACGCTGGACCGGCACGAGCTGCCCTACGACACCCTCATGCAGGTCCACATCCGGGAAGGCGACTTTCGGGACCGGGTGGACGTGGTCCTCTTCCAGTCCCGGGGGGCCGGCTCCATCGTCGAGGGCTACTCGTCCGACGTCATCGCCGAGCCCTACGCCGGGGGCATTGGCCAGGAGGGGCTGGAGCACCTGCGGGGATGGGTCGAGGAGGGGGGACGGATCGTGGCGGTGGAGTCCGCCGCCGACCTCTTTATCGATCTCTTCGACCTGGAGGTGAGTCGGGAAGGGCAGGGGGTCGAGAGCACCGAGTTCTTCGTGCCCGGCTCCATCCTGCGCATGAACCTGGAGGACCACCCCTTCGTGGCGGGCCTCGAGGCCGAGACCGTCGCCTGGTTCCGCGGCGGAGGCGGGGGCGGCGGCTCCCGGGCCTTCACCGTGGACGATCCCCGGGTGGAGGTGCTGGCCCGCTACGGCGAGGGCGACCCCCTCCTGTCGGGCTGGCTCATGGGGCCCGAGTACGTGGCCGGCGGTCCGGCGCTGCTCCGGGCCGAGGTGGGCCAGGGGGAGCTGATCCTCTTCGGCTTCCAGCCCGACTACCGGGGCCAGTCGTCGGCCACCTGGCCGCTCCTGCTGAGGGCGCTGGGCAGTGGAGACGATCCCGCTGGCGGCGGACACGGCGCCGACCTACTGTGAGAAACGTCCCTCCCAATCTTCGTTCCGCCCCTTGAGGCCCATGAACATCATCCTGCTTTCTCGACTCCGCCGGTCCGCCGGTTGCCCCCTGGTCCTCCTCACGAGCCTCCCCCTTCTCCTGCTCCTGTTGGGAGTGGGTGCGCCGGCGCCGGCCGAGGCCCAGCAGACCAACAGGCCGCCCCTGCACGGCAAACACTGGATGGCCATCACGGGCAAGCCGCTGGGGACCGCCGCCGGGGCCATGATGTTCCAGCGGGACGGCAACGCGGTGGACGCCGCCGTGGCCATGCTGGGGGCCACCTCCACCATGTGGGACGTGCTGGGTTGGGGCGGCGAGACCCAGGCGCTGATCTACAACCCCGAGACGGGCCAGGTCATCGGGGTGAACGGGCTCGGCTTCGCCCCCTCCGGCGCCACCCCCGAGTTCTTCCACGAGCAGGGCATGCACTTCCCCCCGGAGTACGGCCCCCAGGCGGCGGTGATCCCCGGCACGCCGGGTGCCCTCATGGTCATGCTTGCCGAGTTCGGCAGGCTCTCCCTGGCCGATGTCCTGGAGCCCTCCATCCAGATGGCCGACGGCTACTCCATCGAAGCCCAGACGGCGAACAACATGGAGCGGAATCGGGATCGGCTGGAGGAGTGGGAGTACTCCCGGCGGGTCTTCCTTCCCCACCTGGACACCCGGGAGCGGGCGGCCCCCAGCCCCGGCGAGGTCTTCCGCCAGCCGGAGCTGGCCCGGACGCTCCGGCAGCTCGTGGAGACCGAGGCCGAGGCGCTGGCCGCAGGCGCGTCGCGGGAAGAGGCCATCATGGCGGCCTACGATCGCTTCTATCGGGGTGACATCGCCCGAGAGCTGGTCCGGGCCACGCAGGAGGCCGGCGGCCTCATCACCCTGGAGGACCTGGACGCCTGGAGTGTGAAGCTGGAGGAGCCGGTTTCCACCACGTACCGGGACATCGAGGTCTTCAAGCTGGACTTCTGGACCCAGGGTCCGGTCATGCTCCAGGCGCTGAACCTGCTGGAGAATGCGGACCTTCGCAGCATGAGCTTCAACAGCAGCCGCTACGTACACGCCCTCTACCAGGCCATGAACCTGGCCTTCGCCGACCGGGACTTCTACTACGGGGACCCGGATTTCGAGCCCCACACCCCCGCCGAGGGCCTCCTCTCCAAGGAGTACGCCCGGGACCGGTGGGCCCAGGTGGACTGGGAGCGGAACGACCCCACGGTGGGCCCCGGTGACCCCTATCCCTACCAGGGCGAGGAGAACCCCTTCAGTGAGTACCTGGAGGACTGGGAGCCCAACCCCTCCTTCCTGGAGGAAGACCCGCCAGGAGCCGTGGCCGAGGAGGGCGACGATGACGACCCCTTCCTCCGGGGGACCACGGCGATCCAGGCAGCAGACGCCGATGGCTGGGTGGTCTCGGTCACCCCCTCCGGTGGCTGGATCCCCGCCTTCATCGCCGGCGAGACGGGGATCGGACTAGGCCAGCGGATGCAGAGCTTCGTCCTGGATTCCCGGATGAACCCCTACAACGTGCTGGAGCCGCGCAAGCGCCCCCGGGTGACCCTGACCCCCACCATGGCGCTGAAGGACGGGGAGCCCTTCATGGCCTTTTCGGTGCAGGGTGGGGACGGCCAGGATCAGAACCTGCTCCAGATGTTCCTGAATGTGGTGGAGTGGGACATGACGATCCAGCAGGCCGCCGAAGCGCCCAACATCGGATCCCGGCAGATGCGGGGCTCCTTCGGGACTCACACGGCGTCACCCGGGGTGCTCGTCGTCCAGGACGAGACGCCTTCATGGATGCTCCGGGAGCTCCGCCAGATGGGTTACGACGTGCGGACCTCGGCCCGGACCTCGGGGCCCCTGCAGGGGATCTGGTTTGACCGGGAGCACGGCACCTTCTGGGGTGGCGTGAGCCACCACGGGGAGGATTACGGGATCGCCTGGTAAGAAGGGAGAAGGGAGGCCGGCGACCCTCCGGGGAAAACCCCGCGTCTCAGCGTCGCTCCAGGGGGGGCACCGTGCCGGACTCCAGACCCAGCTCGTCACGGTAGGTGCCGAGAACTTTGTGCTCCGTCATTTGATACGTCTCGAGCCCCTCGGGCCAGACTCTCATCTTCTCAGTGCCCGGCCGCGTGCCCGTCCTTTCTGGGGTCCGAGCCGGCGGCCCACCCCCGGGACAGCTTCTGGATGATCTGGGCGCCTCCCACCGCCCCGGGGCCGATGAGGGTGACGTCGTGTCCCCGGGCCTCCAGCGCCTGGCGGACGGCGTCGCCGATGCCGGCTTCCATTCCCACCCGCAGCCCCGAGTAGTGGCGGAAGCGGTCCGCATCGGCGGCCTCCTGCGGGTCCATCCCGAAGAGGACCATGTTCAGCATAACCTGCACGTGTCCCTGGGGCTGCATGGCGCCGCCCATGACCCCGAAGCTCAGGTAGGGCTCCTCGCCTCCGTCGTCGGCCACCCGGGTGACAAAGCCGGGGATGATGGTGTGGAAGGGCTCCTTGTTCGGCGCCACGGTGTTGGGGCGGTCCGGTTCCATGGTGAAGCCGGCGCCCCGGTTCTGCAGGTGGAAGCCGGTGCCGGGGACCACCACCCCCGAGCCGAAGCCGAAGTAGACCGAGTTGATGAGTGAGACCATGGTGCCGTCCTGGTCCGCCACGCTCAGGTAGATGGTCTCGCTGTGGGTGGCGGCGTCACCGGGGTCGGGGGCCTCCATGGCCCGGTGCGGATGCAGGAGCTCCCGGCGGGCGTCGATGTAGGGGTCGGAGAGGAGAGCGGCGGGATCCACCTCCATGAAGCGGGGGTCGGCCACGTGCCCGTCCAGGTCGGCGTAGGCCACCTTTTTGGCCTCGATGAGGTGGTGCAGGTACTCGGCCGAGTTGTGGCCCATGCGCTCCAGTTCAAAGGGCTCCAGGAGCCGGAGCATCTGCAGGGCGGCGATCCCCTGACCCGGTGGGGGGATCTGCCAGAGCCTGTAGCTCCGGAAGTCGGCGGACAGGGGTTCGACCCACCGGGACTCGTGGTCGGCCAGGTCGTCCAGGGTCAGGAATCCGCCCAGCTCCCGGACCCCCTCCACCACCCGCTCTCCCAGCGAACCGCCGTAGAGCGCCTCCGGCCCCTCGGCGGCGATCTGGCGGAGGGTGCCGGCGTAGTCCGGGTTCCGGAACCACTCGCCCGCTTCCGGTGCCCGCTCGCCGTCCACCAGGAAGGTGGCCCGGGCTCCCTCGTCCTCTTCCAGGACCCCCACCTCGCCGGCCCAGTCCGAGGCCACCACCGGCGAGACGGGGAAGCCTTCTTCCGCCAGCCGGATGGCCGGCTCCAGGGCCTGCGCCAGGCTGATGGTGCCCCAGCGCTCCAGGAGGTCGGCCCAACCCTGGAGCGCTCCGGGTACCGTGATGGCCTCGGCGCTCCGATTGGGGATGTTTTCGTGGCCCGCCTCCAGGAGGGCGTCCCGGGTCATGAGGGAGCCGGATCGGCCGTGGGCGCTCAGGCCTTGGAGCCGCTCCTCGCCCGCCGGCCAGACCAGGGCGAAGAGGTCGCCGCCCAGCCCCGTCATGTGGGGCTCCACCACGGTGAGGACCACGGCCGCGGTGACGGCGGCGTCCACCGCGTTTCCGCCTTCCTCCAGAACCCGGAGTCCGGCGCTGGTGGCCAGGGGCTGGCTCGTGGCTATGGCGCCCCGGGGAGCGTAGACCGCCGACTGGCCCGCCGCCGACGCCTGGGGGGTCTGAGCCTCCAGGTCGGCCGATTCGGACATGGTCACGGCCGGCCCCGCCAGAAAGAATAGGAGGAGCAGCGGCAGAAGCTGGGCGGCAGAACGGAGCATGGGGGCACCATGGTGAAGTTCGACGTGGAGGCGAGGAGGGCGGTTCCACATGCATCCTACGACCACGTCCCCACCCGGGGCCAGCCCTATGCGTCCGCCACCCCGGGGTGCCATGCCCCCCCGGCCCTGCCTATATTCCAAAGAGCAGGGTGTCGTCGGGTCCCGGCCGCCTCGTCCAGGGGTGTGGTCGGCTCGCTGCATCGGATCATTCGGGCGCGCTTGAGCCTCCGCCGGGGGCGCGCCCTGGCCCTCACCCCACCCGGCGGCAGGAGGACTCGGTGGCCGGCCACAACAAATGGTCCCAGATCAAGCGGAAGAAGGCCGCCATTGACCAGAAGCGCGGCAAGATCTTCAGCAAGCTCAGCCGGGAGATCAGCGTCGCCGCCCGGGAGGCCGGAGGCGATCCGGACTACAACCCGCGTCTTCGCCTGGCCATCGACACGGCCAAGTCGGAGAACATGCCGCAGGAGAACATCGAGCGGGCCATCAAGCGGGGGACCGGCGAGCTGGAAGGGGTCCGCTACGAGGACGTGGCCTACGAGGGATACGGCCCCAACGGCGTGGCTCTCTACATTACCACCACCACCGACAACCAGAAGCGCACCGTGGCCGAGCTCCGCCACATCCTGGAGAGCCACGGCGGGAACCTGGGCCAGGAGGGATCGGTGGCGTGGCAGTTCGATCGGAGGGGACAGATCTTCGTCGACGCCAACCGGTTCCACGAGGAGGCGGTCCTGGAGGCGGCCCTCGAGGCCGGAGGCGAGGACATGACCCGCCAGGACGACGAGTTCATCATCATCACGGCGGTGAACTCCTTCCACCAGGTCCAGGAGGCCCTGAAGAAGACCGGGCTCGAGTTTTCCCATGCCGAGCTGGGCATGATCCCCAAGAACGAGATGGCAGTGACCGGGAGGGAGGCCGAACAGTTCCTCAAGCTCCTGGACGCTCTGGACGACCACGACGACGTGCAGAAGATCTACTCCAACGCCAACATCGACGAGCAGGTCATGGCCGAGGCCATGTCGTGACGGGGGGCGCCTCGTGACTGCTCCCCGGAAGCGGATCGTGGTGGTGGGCATCGACCCGGGCACCACCGCTACCGGATATGGAGTAGTGGCCCGGGAACCCGGTGGCGAACCGACGCTCCTGGAGTGCGGCGTCTTCCGCACCACCGCCAAGGCGCCCCTCCACGGGCGTATCCGGGAGATCTTCGAAGGGGTGGACCAGGTTCTGGAGCGATTCTCGCCGGACGTGGTCGCGGTGGAGGCCGTTTTTCAGGGGAAGAATGCCCGAAGCGCTCTGATGCTGGGCCATGCCCGGGGTGCCGTTCTGGTGGCCGCTTCCCTCCGGGACCTGGCCATTGCCGAGTACGCGCCCCGCGAGATCAAGAAGGCGGTGGTGGGCAATGGAGGGGCCACCAAGGAGCAGGTGGGGTTCATGGTGCAGGAGCGGCTTCGCCTGAAGGATCCTCCCTCCCCCTCGGACGCCGCCGACGGGGTTGCCGCCGCCCTCTGTTACCTGACCCTCGCCGTGGATGGGCGCCTGGCCGGCGTTCTGCCCCACCGCTTCGCCCCGCGGAGCGCCGACGCATGATCAGCCGTGTGCGGGGCACGCTTGTCGAACAGGAGGGGGAGCGGATCGAAGTGGCGACGCCCGGGGGGATAACCTACGAGATCCTGGTGCCCCTGACCGTGGCCGAACAACTGCCCATCGTCGGCGAACAGGTGGAGGTTCGCACCCTCTACGTGGTGCGAGAGGACCTGGCCGTGCTGTACGGGTTCATGGAGCCGGTGGAACGGGAGCTCTTCGAGCTGCTCTTGACGGTGAACAAGGTCGGAGGAAGCCTGGCTCTGAAGCTCCTGTCGGCCTACTCCGCCCCCCGGCTCATCCGTGCCCTCACCAGCCGCGACGTGCCGGCCCTGACACAGGTTTCCGGGGTCGGAAAGAAGATCGCCGAACGGCTGGCACTGGAGCTCTCGGACAAGGCCGACAAGCTGGAGGTGGCCGACGTCGGTGCAGTCGGCGCGCCGGCGGAGGGAGCCCAGGCGGCGGTCCAGGCCCTCACGGCCCTGGGCATGTCATTTCAGGAGGCGGAGCAGGCCGTACGGGCGGTCCTGGAGGAGGAGGACGGCCAGCCCAGCACCGACGAGCTCGTTCGCCGCGCCCTCGCCCAGTGATGCCGACGCGCGCGGTCCCCGTCACCTTCGGCCCCGGCAGGGAGGTCGCATGAGCGCACGCCACGAGGTCACCACTCCCGAGGCCCTCACCGAAGACCAGGGGGTGGAGCCCTCCCTCAGGCCCACGCGACTCGAGGAGTTCGTGGGCCAGGAGAAGGTGAAGGAGTCGCTGGCCATCGCAATCGAGGCGGCAAAGCAGCGGGGTGAGCCCCTGGACCACACCCTCTTCCACGGCCCGCCCGGGCTGGGGAAGACCACCCTGGCTGCCCTCATTGCGGCCGAGATGGGGGTGGGCCTGCGGACCACCAGCGGGCCGGTGCTGGAGAAGCCCGCCGACCTGGTGGGGCTCCTCTCGAACCAGGAGCAGGGGGACATCCTCTTCATCGACGAGATCCACCGGCTCCGGCCCATCATCGAGGAGTTCCTCTACCCGGCCATGGAGGACTACAAGGTAGAGATCCGGATCTCCGACGGGCCCAAGGCCCAGACCATGACCATGGAGATCGCCCGGTTCACCCTGGTGGGGGCCACCACCCGTTTCGGGCTCCTCACTGCCCCCATGCGGGCCCGTTTCGGGATCGTTCAGCGGCTGAACTTCTATCCGCCCGAGGAGCTGGCCCGAATCGTGGCCCGCAGCGCCTACCTCCTGGACGTCCGGACCACCGAGAAGGGAGCTGTCGAGCTGGCTCGCCGGGCCCGGGGCACGCCCCGAGTGGCGAACCGGCTGCTGCGGCGCGTCCGGGACTACGCCCAGGTCCGGGCCGACGGGGTCATCGACGTCGAGGTGGCCCAGGCGGGGCTGGCCATGCTGGACGTGGACGAATACGGCCTGGACGAGATGGACGGTCGGATTCTCCAGACGATCCTGGAGAAGTTCGAGGGCGGGCCGGTGGGCCTCTCCTCGCTGGCGGTGGCGCTGGGTGAGGACTCCGGGACGCTGGAGGAGGTCTACGAGCCCTTCCTGATCCAGGAGGGCTTCCTCATGCGCACGCCCCGGGGCCGGGTGGCCACGCCCCGAGCCTACCGGCGGTTTGGGTTCACCCCGCCCGACGACCTGGAGGACCAGGCTTCGCTCTTCCGCGAGTGAACCGGGAGCGAAGGATCCATGTCGCAGGAGGAGGGCCCCTTGAGCACCCCGGATGATGCGGCGATCGGGGATCTTCCGGCTCTGCGGCGGACCGCCAGCTACGACTACACCCTCCCCGAGGAGCTGGTGGCCCGTTATCCGGTCCGGCGGCGTGACCGGAGCCGACTCCTGGTGATGCCCCGGGGAGGCGGTACAGAGCCCCCACTCCGGCATCTCCGTTTCGATGCGCTCCCCCGCCTCCTGGCCGCGGGCGACCTCCTGGTCCTGAACGAGAGTCGGGTGCTCCCGGTCCGGCTCCTGGGCCGCAAGCCCACCGGCGCGCCCTCCGAGGTGCTTTTGCTCCGGCCGGCGGACCCGGGCTCCGATCCGCACCTGTGGGAAGCGCTGGTGCGCCCCGGCTCGAAGCTCAAGCCGGGACGCCGGGTCCACGTCACCGCCTCCGACGGGGAGGTCCTGGAGATCCGCATCGTGGACGGCCTGCCGGGAGGCGGGCGGTTGGTCCGGCTCGAGACCCGGCGCTCAGTGGAATCGGCGCTGGCGCACTTCGGAGAGGTCCCCCTTCCCCCCTACCTGGATCGGGACGCCGAGCCCCTGGACCGGGAGCGATACCAGACGGTGTACGCCCGAGAGGCCGGGTCGGTGGCGGCGCCCACCGCCGGCCTCCACTTTACCTCGGAACTCCTGGATGAAATCGAAGGTCGGGGAGTGGAGATCGCCCGTGTGGTCCTCCACGTAGGCCCGGGAACCTTCCGGCCGGTGGAGGTGGAAAGGGTGGAGGACCACCAGATGCATCGCGAAGTCTGGGAGGTGCCGGAGTCGACCTCCAGGGCCGTGGAGCGGACCCGGGAGCGGGACGGGCGGGTCTGGGCGGTAGGCACCACGGTGGTGCGAACGCTGGAGAGTGCCGCCCACGGCTCCGGTGGCGTCGAGGCCGGAGGGGGCGAGACGGAGCTCTTCATTGCCCCGGGCTATCGGTTTCAGGTGGTGGACGGCCTCATCACCAACTTCCACCTTCCCCGCTCCACCCTCCTCATGCTGGTCTCGGCCTTTGCCGGCCACGCCGCCACCATGGCCGCCTACCGGGAGGCCATCCGGGAGCGCTACCGGTTCTACTCCTACGGTGACGCCATGGCGGTGGTCCCGGAGTAGGCCGTGTCCGCCGTCGTGAAACGCGATTCCCCGCGTCTGCCCCGAAGCAGTTACCTTTTTCGGCTGTGGGTCGCGGCCGACGGGCCCGGGCCCACGCTTCCGGAGGCAGGCGCGACTTGAGCGCGCCTCCCAACTCTCGATCCCTGCCAGCCCCCGCTTCCATGTCCCCGGACTCCGCCACCGCGGCCGATCCAGACTTCACCTACCGTCTCGAAGAGACCGAGGGCGCGGCGCGACGCGGGGTGTTTCGGACCCCCCACGGTCCCGTCTCCACCCCGGCCTTCATGCCGGTGGGGACGCTGGGTGCGGTGAAGACCCTTTCTCCGGAGGAGGTGGCGGACGTGGGGTCCAGCATGATCCTGGCCAATACCTACCATCTTTTCCTCCGCCCGGGCCACCTGGAGGTCCGGAGGCTCGGGGGCCTCCATGCCTTCATGCGTTGGGATGGACCCATCCTCACCGACTCCGGCGGCTACCAGGTCTTCTCGCTGGCCCACATGAACCGGATCACCGATGAGGGGGCCGAGTTCCAGAGCCACATCGACGGTTCGCGGCACTTCTTCACTCCCGAGTCCGTCATGGAGATCCAGCGGATTCTGGGAGCCGACGTGGTCATGGCCTTCGACGAGTGCCCGCCCGGCGGGTGCGATCGGACCACCGCCCGCCAGGCCAACGAGCGGACCCTGCACTGGCTCGAGCGGTGTCGGAAGCGCTTCCGGGAGATCGGCCGCGAGGGTCTCGGACCCGAGGCGCTGGATGGAGTCGCGGGCTCCGTTGCGGATGCCCCCGCGGGTGACGGCCATCTGGCGGCCCTCTCCGAGCCCGCCGGCATCCCGCGGCAGACCCTCTTTCCCGTCCTCCAGGGGAACGTGTACCCCGACCTCCGGCGCGAGCACGCCCGGCAGATCCGAGACATGGGTGACTGGGAAGGGTTGGCCATCGGGGGGCTCTCGGTGGGCGAGGACAAGGACCAGATGTGGCAGACGCTGGAGGTGCTGGACCCCGAGCTGCCCCGGGACCGCCCCCGCTACCTGATGGGGGTGGGGTATCCCGACGATCTCCTGGAGGCCATTGCCCGGGGGTGTGACCTCTTTGACTGCGTGGCGCCCACCCGGAATGCCCGGCACGGCACGGCCTGGACCCTGGACCAGGGTCAGGTGAACTTGAAGGCCGCCCGATTCAGGCGAGACGCCCGGCCCCTGGACTCGGAGTGCGACTGCTACGGCTGCAGGCGCTTCGACCGGGCCTATCTCCGACACCTGGTTGTGGCGGGCGAGGCGTTCGCCCACCGGCTCATCTCGCTCCACAACATCCGCTTCCTGATTCGACTGGCCGAGGAAAGCCGGCGTCGGATCGGAGAGGGGAGTTTCGGGAGCTGGAGCCGGGATTGGCTGGAACGGTACCGCACGGCGGGGGGGTAGGCTGGACGGTGGCGCTGAAACGGATTCCACGAGACGGACCCCGCATGACGAACCCTGCATGACGAACCCTTACACGACAAACACACGGAGTGAGCGGTGATCGATCCTTCAATCGGACTCCTTCTGGCCCCTGGAGGCGAAGAAGGTGGCGGCGGTCTCATGGTCCTCCTCATCAACTTCGGTCTCATCTTTCTCATCTTCTACTGGCTCCTGATCCGGCCGCAGCGAAAAGAGCGGGAGCGCCACAAGGAGATGGTGCTGGGGCTGAAGAAGGGTGACCAGGTGGTGATGAACGGAGGGATCGTGGGGACCATCGTGCACGTGCGCGAGCACCGCCTGACCCTCAAGACGGCCGACAACACCCGCCTGGAGGTGGACCGCCACATGGTGGGCCGAAAGCTGGACGATCAGGACGAGGGTTGAGCCCATGCCGGTTCGAGACATCGTCCTTCTGGGGGATCCGGTGCTTCGGGAGCCGGGTCGGGAGGTGGAGACCTTCGACGAAGAGCTCCGGACCCTCGTGGACGAGATGTTCGCCACCATGGTGGCGGCTGAAGGGGCCGGGCTGGCGGCGCCGCAGGTGGGGGTGTCGCTCCGGGTGCTGGTGGCCGACGTGCGCCAGAGCGAAGGCGAGCACGCCCGGGCGGCGCTGGTGAACCCCCGGGTGGTGGAAAGCGGTGCCGAAAGGGACAAGGAGCCCGAGGGGTGCCTCAGCATTCCCGGGGTGCGGGAGGTGGTGGAGCGGCCGTGGTCGGTGGTGGTGGAAGGTGTCGACCCCACTGGCGAGCCGGTTCGGATCGAGGCCGAGGGGCTCTGGGCGCGGGTCCTGCAGCACGAGATCGATCACCTGAACGGCGTGCTCTTCATTGACCACCTCTCACCCCTCAAGCGACGAATGCTACTGAAGCGCTACCGCAAGCTTCGCAGCGAGGAGGACGCCGACTCGTGAGAATTCTATTCTGGGGTACCCCTGATTTTGCCGTACCCTCTCTCCGGGCCCTCGTGGGGGAAGGGCATCACGTGGTGGGGGTGGTGACCCAGCCCGACCGGCCAGCGGGGCGGGGCCGAAAGCTTCGGGCCTCCGCAGTCCGGGAGGCGGCGGAGTCGGAGGGGATTCCGGTGCTCACCCCGGAGGCTCCCCGGGGTGACGACTTCGTGGCCCAACTCGGGGAGCTGGAGCCGGAGCTCTCGGTGGTGGTGGCGTATGGGCACCTCCTTCGTCCGCGGGTGCTGGAGCTTCCGGACCGGGGATCGGTGAACGTGCACGCCTCTCTTCTCCCCAAGCTGCGGGGACCGGCTCCGGTGAACTGGGCCATCATCCGAGGACATCGCCGCACCGGGGTCACCGTCATGCAGATGACCGAGGGGATGGACGAGGGCCCCATCCTCCTGCAGCGCGAGGTGCCCATCGCCCCGGACGACACGGCCACCGGCCTCTACCTTCGCCTGGCGGAGCTGGGGGCCGAGGCGCTCATCGAGGCTCTGGCCCTCATGGAGTCGGATCTCCTGGAACCCGAGGAGCAGGATCACCGGCGAGCCACCCACGCACCCAAGGTGGACCGAGAGACCGCCCGGATCGACTGGAGCCTCCCGGCTCGTCAGGTGGCCGACCGGATCCGGGGCATGGACATGGTCCCTGGCGCCTGGACGCTCCTGGGTGAGGAGCCCGTCAAGCTCTTCGCGCCCCGAGTGGTGGAGGCGGACGCCCCCGGGGCGCCCGGCCAGATTCTGGTGGCGGACCCGGACCGGGGGCTGGTGGTGGCCACCGGTGAGGGGGGTGCCGTGGAGCTGGAGGAGGTGCAGCCGCCGGGCAAGCGGCGGATGGGGGCCGAGGACTGGCTCCGGGGACGGGGCCCCGAGGCCGGAGCGCGTTTCCGGTGAAGATTCCCCGACTGCACCTCGTTACCAACGACCGGGTCCTGGCCGCCGACCATTTCGTGGCCCGGGCCACTCGGGCCATGGAGGCCGGGGACGCCAGGGTGGCGCTCCACCTGAGGGGACCCGATTCCGGAGGTAGGCTCCTGTGGGAGCACGGCCGGGCGCTGGCGCCGGTGGCTCGACGCACGGGAACGCTCTTCCTGGTCAACGACCGGGTGGACGTGGCTCGCCTCCTGGAGCTGGGCGGCGTGCACCTGCCGGAGCACGGTCTGCCCGTCTCCGAAGCCCGCGCCCTTCTCCCCGACGGCGCCGTGGTGGGCCGCTCCCTCCACGAGCCCCGGGCCCTGGAGGGCCGCGAGCGACCGGACGTGGCATTGGTGGGTACACTCTTCACGACCCCTTCGCACCCGGGTCGGTTGGGCGCGGGCCCCGGACGGGTCACCCGGATCCGGCGAGCGAACCCGGGCCTTCCCCTTGTGGGAATCGGGGGGGTCACCCTGGACCGGGTGAGTTCCGTCATGGCGGCGGGAGCCCACGGCGTGGCGCTCCTGCGATCCGTGTGGGACCATGCCCGGCCGGAGGAGGCGGTGGCCGAGTACCTGGACGTCGTCTACGGACAGGCAGACCCGGCCCCCGAATCAGAGGCGGACCACGAGGAGGACACATGACCGAGACGACGACGAACCCCACCCGCGATACCGGTCGCATCAACCTCACCGTGAACGGTGAGGAGCGGAAGGTAGAGCGGGGGACCACCGTGGCCGGGCTCCTGGAGGAGCTGGACCTGGAACCCCGGACCGTGGTGGTGGAGCGAAACCGGGAGATCATTCCCCGCGACGACTACGGCGAGGTGACACTTCGGGACGACGACACGCTGGAGCTGGTCCACTTCGTGGGGGGCGGCTGAGTGGGAAGAGCCTCATCTGCACGGCCGCTTTGGACGTGCAGCGTCCCACCGCGAAGTCGATCCTTCGTACCCCACATCCGAACCACGACATAGATCAAGATGACGACCTCAACCGAACGGGCAGGATCCGGCCTGGATGACGGACCCCTCACCATCGGGGGGCGGGACTTCGAGTCGCGCCTCATCGTGGGCACGGGCAAGTATCCGGACAATGAGACCATGGTGGAGGCCATCCGGGCCAGCGGGTCCGAGATGGTCACCGTGGCGGTGCGCCGGGTGGACCTGGACCGGAGCTCCGAGGAAGGGATCCTGCACCACCTGGACCCGGACGAGTTCTTTCTGCTGGCCAACACCGCGGGGTGCTACACAGCCGAGGACGCCGTCCGCTACGCCCGCCTGGCCCGGGCTGCCGGCTTCAACGAGTGGATCAAGCTGGAGGTCATCGGCGACGAGAAGACCCTCCTGCCCGACGTGCAGGCCACCCTCGAGGCGGCCCGCATTCTGGTGGACGAGGGCTTCAAGGTGATGGCCTATACCAACGACGACCTGGTGGCCGCCCTCAGGCTCGAGGACGCGGGCTGCGTCTCGGTGATGCCCCTGGCCAGCCCCATCGGGAGCGGACTGGGGCTCGTGAACCCGTACTACATTCGCGAGATCAAGGACCGGCTCGAGGTCCCGGTCATCGTGGATGCCGGTGTGGGCACCGCGTCCGATGCCTGTGCCACCATGGAGCAGGGGGTGGACGGAGTTCTCATGAACACCGCCATCGCGGCGGCTGACGAGCCGGTATCCATGGCCCGGGCCATGCGCCTGGGCGTGCAGGCCGGGCGGCTGGCGTACCTGGCCGGGCGGATGCCCCGCCGGGAGATCGCCGTGCCTTCGTCGCCCGTCGGGGGGATGCTGGACTGAAGCCCACGAGGCCCCGACAGGTGGCGCTGTCTCTCCTGCGCCAGGTGGGCCGTGGCCGCCGCCTGGACGTGGCGTGGGGAGAGGTGGCTCCGGGCTTGGCCCCGGAGCACCGCCCCTGGGTGCAGGAAGCCACCTACGGAACGGTCCGCCTGCAGGGACGAATCGACCACCTCCTGGACCTCCACCTGGACCGGGGCGTGAAGAGCCTGACTCCGGTCGCCCTGCCAGTTTTCCGGCTCGGCGCATACCAGCTCCTGTACATGGATGGCACCCCGGCCTACGCCGCCGTCTCCCAGGCCGTGGCCCAGGCCCGGCAGATGGGAGGGAAGGGAATGGCGGGATTGGCCAACGCCGTCCTGCGGAGTCTGGCCCGGGAGGGTGGGGCGGTGGAACGGTTCCCCACTCTGGAGTCGGACCCCCAGCGCCATCTCAGCACCTGGGGCTCGCATCCGGGCTGGCTGGTGAGCCGCTGGATCGCCCGCTACGGGGTGGAGGGCGCCGCCGCCCTCGTGGAGGCCGGGAACCGGATTCCGGACACCTACTTCCGGCCCCTTCGCACCGACCCGGAGGAGGCGGTGGACGTCCTGCTCCGGGCGTTGGGGGCTGCGGGACCGGAGACCGGGTCACAGCCTCCAGCGGAGATGGGTCCCCCGGGAAGCGGGACCGTCCGCCTCGGCTCCGGGATCTCACCCACTGACGCCCTGGGCGCGCTTGCCGGGATCATTCAGGATCCCGCAGCCGGGTGGGTGGTCCGGTGGTGCCCCGAGGGTCCGATCACGCTCATCGACCTCTGCGCGGCGCCGGGGGGAAAGGCGGTGGCATTGGGGGCCCGGGGAGTGCGGGTGGTGGCTGCCGACCGATCGGAGCGGCGCATGCGAATCCTGAGCGATACCCTCCGGCGGCTGGGGCTCGAGATGTCCCGGGTGGTGGCTCTGGGCGAGGCGCCTCCCTTCCGTGCGGTAGACGCCGTGCTCGTCGATGCGCCCTGTTCCGGAACCGGCACGCTTGCCCGGCACCCGGATGCCAGATGGCGGTTGTCCGAAGGGGATATTCTCGCCCTCTCCCGGGTACAGAACCGGATCCTGGACGGCGCTGCCGGAATCGTTCGGCCCGGAGGTGTTCTGGTGTATTCCACCTGTACGCTCGAGCCGGAAGAGAACCGGGAAAGCGTGGAGTCGTTCCTGGGCCGCCACCCGGAGTTCATGGTGGAGGAGGGAGAAGGGATTCCGGAGATGGCTCGCGACGGACCCTTCCTCCTTGCGCTTCCCCATCGGACGGGGACGGATGGTGCATTCGCCGCCCGGCTACGGCGTCGAGGTTGAACGGGTCCAGAGGGTAGAAGATCACTATCGTGGAGAACATTCGATGAAGCTGGGAAGTTCCATGCGTCGCCGGAGGGGGAGCTCCGGATCGCCCGGAGGTGGAGGCCGCCGGGGCGGAAATGACCGCGGCTGGTGGCCCGGTCTCGGTGGGTTGGTGCCTTCGGGCGGTCGAGGCCGCCTGCTTCTCCTGGCCGTGGTGGCCCTCCTCACCGGGTCCGGGGGCGGGTACCTCTACGCCACCCAGGTGGTGTTCCCCGCCGACGAGGTCCAGGTGGCGAACTTTCGTACCGTGCCGGATCTCCGGGGGATGGCCCTGGACGAGGCCCGCACGGCGCTGGACGACATGGAGCTGGCCTACGGCGAGGTGGATTCCATCCAACACCCCGAAGCCACCGAGTCCCGGATCGTGGGGCAAACGCCCCTGCCGGGCCAACTGGGCGTGCCCGGGGGCACGGTGGACGTCACCATCAGCCTCGGGCCCGAACGTCGTCCGGTTCCCGACGTGACCCGGCTCATCGCCAGCCGGGCCCTGACCGTGCTGGAGACCACCGGCTTCGCGGTACAGGTGGACTCCACGGAGTCCGACGCTCCGGCGGGTCGAGTGGTGGAAACGGATCCGGCCGCCGGTGAGGAGGTGGTGCTCCCCTCGGAGATTCGGGTGACGGTGAGCCTGGGGCCGCCCCTGGTGGAGCTGCCCGACCTGGTGGGAATGCAGGAGGTCCGGGCCCGCCAGATCCTGGACTCGCTGGGGCTGGAGGTAGGCGAGGTGGAGGCCCAGTTCCGGTTCGGCTTCAACCAGGGTGAGGTGCTTGGGCAGCTTCCGGAGGCGGGGACGGAGGTGCCGCAGGGGAGCGTCGTTCGCCTCGAGGTGGGCCGCCGGGGCTTCATGAGAAATCCGCAAGACGGGACGTAGAGGCGCGGAGGCGCCCTGACCATGGCCAAGAAATCATCCAATCTGCCCTTCGTGCTCACCGCGCTCCTTGCCCTGGGGGTGGTGATCGTGGCGTGGACCGGCCGCGACCGCTTTCAGATGCCGGGTCCGGGAGCGCCGGCGCCGAACTTCGAGGCGGTGACCCTGGACGGTGAGCCGGTGACCCTGGACAACTACCGGAACAAGGTGGTGCTCCTGAACATCTGGGCTACCTGGTGCCCACCCTGCGTGTGGGAGATGCCCTCCATGCAGCGTCTGTACGACCGCTTTGACGGCCGGGACTTCGAGATTGTCGCAGTGAGCGTCGACGGCCCTCAGCGGGGCTTCACTGGACCCATGGGCCGACCGGCAGGCGACCCCGGCGCCTTCGCCGACTCGCTTGGCCTCACCTTTCCCATCCTGTGGGACCCGGAGGGCGGCATCATGCGCCAGTACCGGACCAGTGCGGTGCCCGAGTCCTTCGTCATCGGCCGCGACGGGCTCATGTACCGCCGGGTAGCCGGTGCCACCGAATGGGATCATCCCCAGTACGTGGAGTTCATCGAACGGCTCCTGGACGAGGAGGGGTGAAGGCGTGAGCGCTCTACCGGGGTTCCTGACGCGAAACTGGACGCTGAAGCTCTCCGCGTTCGGCATCGCCCTCCTGCTCTGGGTGTCGGTCCGGGTGGAAGCGCCCACCCGCCAGACCGTCTCCGGCGTTCCGGTGAGGGTGGATCTGGCCGACCCCCAGTGGACGCTGGCCGAAGAGCCTTCGCCCACCACGGTGGTGGTCCGCTTCGCGGGTCCCTCGCGGGACATCCTCTCCATGGCGGTGGATCGCCCCAGCATCGTGGTACCCCTGGACGAGGTGAGCTCGGCGGACACCTCGGTGGTCCTGCGAAATCACTGGGTCCGGGTTCCGGACCGACCCAACGTGGTGGTGGAAGACATCCAGCCTTCGTCGGTCCGTCTCCGCCTGGAGGCCATCCAGCGGGTGGATCTCCCGGTGGCCGTGCGCCTCGAGGGCCAGCTTCCCGAGGGATTGGCCATGGTGGATGCGCCGCGAGTCACCCCTTCGGCGGTTCGCCTCTCGGGACCTGAAGGAAGGATTTCGGAGCGAGATTCCCTGTGGTTGGAGCCGACGGACCTGGCCGCGATTGAGGGGCCCGGGGCTCTGGAGGTGGCGGTGGACACCACCGGTCTGCAGGGGCTTCAGGTCCAGCCCTCCAGGGTGCAGGTGGAGCTGGAGGTGGCCAACCGGGTCGAGCGTCTGCTGGACGAGGTGGGGGTGACTCTGGATCTGGACGACTGGGAGGAGGCGTATGCCATCCAACCGGCGGGCGTTCCCGTGCTCCTGAGCGGTGCCAGAGTCCTCCTGGATCAGGTGTCGCCCGAGGATCTCCGACTGTTGGTGGCCGTGGACGAGGACGAGCTCCCGGATGAGCCCGGCGACGAGGTGGGGATTTCGGTCTCGGGGGCGCTCCTCGAGGGGCTCCCCGAGTACGTGGATGGGGAGATCGAGGTGGAGCAGATCCGGATCATCCGGTTGGACGATCCTGCAGAAGAGACGGATGGCTCGTGAGAAGTTCCACCGTCCTGGGTCTCGAGACCTCCTGCGACGAGACCTCGGCAGCCATTCTCCGGCGGGACGAGATCCTGGGCCACGTAATTCTCTCGCAGGACGAACACCGCCTCTACGGCGGGGTGGTTCCCGAGTTGGCGGCGCGGGCACACCTGGCGGTTATCGACGACGTGGTTCAGGAAGCGCTGGACGAGGCCGGCGTGGACCTCGGCGCGGTGGATGCCCTGGGGGTGACGGTGGGGCCGGGCCTCATTGGAGCTCTCCTGGTGGGCGTGTGCTGGGCCCGGGCCGCCGCCTTCGCCCTGGACCGCCCAGTGGTCCCGGTGCACCACATGGAGGCGCACCTCTTCGCCCCTTCGCTGGAGAACCCCGAGGCCCGTCCTCCTTTTGTGGCTCTCCTGGTCTCCGGCGGCCACACTCTGCTGCTCCATGCCCGGGCGTGGGGCGACTACCGGCTCCTGGGCCAGACCCGGGACGACGCCGCCGGTGAGGCGTACGACAAGGTGGCCAAGCTCCTGGGCCTCCCCTACCCCGGCGGTCCCCAGGTCGAGCGTCTGGCCCGGGAGGGAGATCCGGGTCGGCACCCCTTCCCGCGGCCCATGCTCCGAGGCGGACAGTCCCCTGACGAGCCCGACTACCTGGACGTGTCCTTCTCCGGGCTCAAGACGGCGGTGAGCACCCGCGTGGCGGAGGTGGCTCGCGAGGGGAACCTGGAGCGGGAGCGCGCCCACCTGGCCGCGGCGTTCCAGGAGGCGGTGGTGGACACCCTGGTGTCAAAGACCATGCGGGCGGTGGAGGTGACGGGGTGCGCGCGGGTTCTCCTGGGGGGTGGGGTTTCGGTGAATCGGGCCCTGCGCCAGGAGATGACTCGCCGGCTCGACGACCGGGGCGAGGTGTTCTGGGCGTCCCCGCGACTCTCGCTGGACAACGGGGCCATGGTGGCCCGGGCCGCCGCGTTCCGCCTGGAGCGAGGAGAGGTGGCGGATGCGGAGCTTTCGGCCCAGGCGGCCCTCCCCTTCCCGGGACTGGTGGAATGATCACCATCGTGCACGGTTCGGACATCCACTTCGGCTCGCCTCATGACGCGGCGGCGGCGGAGACTTTCCTGGAGGCCACCCGGGCCACTGCCCCGGACCTGATCGTCATCTCCGGGGACCTGACCCAGCGGGCCAAGGTGTCCGAGTTCAAGGATGCCCGCGCCTATCTGGATCGGTTTCCCGACGTGCCCATGGTGGTGACCCCGGGCAATCATGACGTGCCTCTGTACCGGATCTTTGAGCGTATCTTCAGCCCGTTCCGGAACTACCGCCAATACATCAGCTCCGAGCTGGACACCGTCACCCGGATCCCGGGGATGACCGTGGTATCGCTGAACTCTGCCGCGCCCCGAAGGGCCATCGTGAACGGCCGCATCGATCGGGACCAGGTGAAGTTTGCCGAGAAGGCCTTCGAGGACACCCCCCCGGGCGACGTCAGAGCCGTGGTGGCGCACCACCACCTGGCTCCGGCCCCGGACTACGAAGGCGACAACCCCCTCCCCGATGCCCGGCGGATCCTCGACGCCTTCGAGTCCATGGGTGTGGAGCTCATCATGGGAGGACACCTGCACCGGGCCTACATCGGAAATTCGCTTGACGTGTACCCCGGCGAGGATCGTGATCGAGGTATCGTGGTGGTGCAGAGCGGCACCACCACCTCCCGAAGGGGACGGGCCCGGGAGCGGGCCAAAACGACCTTCAACCTGATCCGAGTCCAGGACGAGGCCATCGAGGTCGTGCACCACATGCACTTCAGCGAGGCTGGTGGCTTTGCGCCCTTCTCGGGGCACGTGTACCCCAGGGGCCCCCGGCGCTTCTTCGAGCCGGGGTCCGAACTTCGGATGATGAGTCCCATGGAGAGCACCTCCGTGGGGAGTACGGACGAATGACGCAGGTGAAGGGTGCGGCGTTGGCCGCGGTGGTCCTCCTTCTGCTGGTGGTGCCCGTGGCGGTGGAGGGTCAGACCGCCACCCGCCCCGAGATCGTGTCGCTGGGCTTCGAGGGCAACGAGAGCTTTTCGGATCGGAGCCTGCGGAATGCCATCATCACCCGCCAGACCGATTGCAGGTCGTTCGTTCTGCAGCCCTTCTGCTGGGTGGGATCCGGGTTTGCCCTGGACCGGTCCTTCCTGAACCCCCGGAGCTTTCGGGACGACTATGCCCGGGTGCAGCTCTTCTACTACATCAGGGGATACCGCCAGGCCAGCGTCGATACTGTCATGGACCGGACCGAGGAGAACCGGGTCCGGGTCACGTACCAGATCGACGAGGGGCGACCCATCCGGATTACCGAGCTGGTGGTGACGGGGGTGGAAGCCCCGGAGGCCCGGACAGGTCTGGACCAGGACCTGCCCATCGGGGTGGGTGACCCGCTTGACCTTACACGCCTGGACTTCGCCCGCGACACCATTACCCGAAGGATGCGGGATCGGGGGTATGCCCACACCGATGTCCTGCGAAACATCGACATCGACCTGGAGCGGCTGGAGGCCCAGGTCGAGTACGACGTGTACACCGGTCCCCGGGCCCGTTTCGGCGAGATCCGGGTCGAGGGCAACGAGGAGGTCTCCGAGCGGGTCATCCGTCGCATGCTGCCCTTCGATGAGGGAAGCGTGTACAGCCGGGAACTGGTGTACGAGGCCCAGCGGTCCCTCTACAACCTGGAGATCTTCCGACACGCCGCGGTGGAGGAGGACCTGGAGCACGTGCCGGACAGTATCGTGCCCCTCCGCGTCACGGTGAACGAGGGGAACGCTCACAGGGTGCGCACAGGGGCCGGCTGGAACTCGGCGGAGTGCTTCACCTCGGAAGCGCGGTGGTCGTCGCGGAACTTCCAGGGCGGGGCCCGTCGGCTGGTTCTTCGGAGCGCGGTGGCCAACGTGGGCGCGCACCAGCTGGAGGACTCCATCTGTTCGGGTGCCGGGACGGGGGTCTACGGAGACCTGAACTGGAGTCTCTCCACCGACTTCACCCAACCCTTCATCTTCTCGCCCCGCAACTCCCTCTCGGCCTCCCTGTTCGCCGAGCGTCAGTCGCTTCAGGACGTCTTCGTGCGGCAGGCGGTGGGGTTGAACCTGAGCCTGACCCGCCAGATCGGACGAGGTACGCCCCTCAGCGTCTCCTACCGGCCCCAGCTCGCCCGCCTGGAGGCGGCCGAGGTCTTCTTCTGCACCACCTTCCTGGTGTGCGATCCGGAGGAGATCGACGTTCTTCAGGACTTCAACCTCCTGTCGCCGGTGGGGATCGCCTTTTCCCGGGACCGCACGGACCGGGCTTTCTCGCCCACAGGGGGCTATACCGTCCTGGCCGACCTGGAGCACGCCTCCCGCTTCACCGGCTCCAACTTCGACTACGAGCGACTCGTGGTGGAGACGACGCGCTTCTTCGGCCTCACCGATGACGTGGTCCTGGCCGCCCGTCTCCGGGGCGGACGCCTCTGGCCCGGCGAGTTCCGTGGCCTGGGTGTCGGTCAAAACGACACGGAACGGCGGATTGCCCACCCCCAGAAGCGGTTCTTCGCAGGGGGCGCCAACTCGGTCCGGGGATACGCCCAGAATCAGCTCGGGCCCCAGGTGGTGTCGGTCGACCTGGAGGACCTCATCTTTCCGGTGGGCGATCGCCCCGACCCCGTGTGTGGTCCGGGCGAAGTGGCGGACCTGAGCTGTGACGCGGACCCTCTGGGTGAGGGCCGGTTCTTTTTCCGCCCTGCCGGTGGCGCGAATCTGATGGAGGGGAGCGCCGAGCTCCGTTTTCCGGTCTGGCAGCCCCATCTTCGGGGAGCCGCCTTCGTGGACTTCGGACAGGTCTGGGACACCTCCACCGACACGTCGTTCGGCGACGTGGTGGTGACCCCGGGAATCGGGGTCCGGTACAGCACGCCCATCGGGCCGGTGCGGGTGGATCTGGCCTACCGGCCCCGCCGCACCGAGCAGGTGCCGGTGATCACCTCCGGACTCCGCGCCTTCGATCCCGAGCGGGACCGTCCCGACGACCGGATCGTGGATCCGGACGGACAGGCCCTGGACTGGGTTCGGGAAGACGAGCGTCTCCTCCTGCTGGATCCCCGGCTGTCCCTGGTCGATGAGCCGGGGTTCTCACTCAGTCGCCTCCAGCTCCATTTTTCCATCGGGCAGGCCTTCTGACCATGGGACGGAGCGTACTGAGGTTCCTGGGGTGGGTCGTGGGGATGGTGGCCGTCCTGCTGTTGGTAGCGGCGGGACTGGTCTACACCCTTCTCCAGACCCAGACCGGGCACGACTTCGCTCTCCGGATGGTGCTGAACCAGGCGCCGACGTACGTCAACGGCGAAGCCCGCGTCGGTGGGCTCCGTTCCGACGGCCTCCTCCGGGGTTTCATGCTCCACGACATCTCCATCCGTGACACGCGCGGTCGACCGTTCCTGGAGGCCGACTCCGTACGGGTTCGGTACTCCATCACGGAGCTGGCGGCGGGGAACATTCAATTGGAGCCGGCGGAGCTCTGGGGTGCGCAGGTGGTCCTGGAGAGGCTGCACGGCGACGACGACCTCAACGTGATCCGGATCTTCGCGCCCGCCGAGCCACCGGAGGTGGAGCCCGAGCCACGCGACGTTATCCTGGCCTTCCGGAACCTGGTCTTCCATGACAGCGAGCTGCTCATCCGGATGCCGTTGGAGGGCGACGAGCCGCCGGCCCGGGCGGTGGTGGAAACGGTGCCGGGGGTGGACGGCCTCCACCAGCTCCTCCACTTCACCGACATCCAGGCCCGTCTGGCTCGAGCCGAGATCCTGCACCCGGAGCGGGAGGGTGAGCGTTTCGAGGTGGAGTCTCTGAGCCTCACGGGCCAGATCTTCGAAGAGGCGTTCGAGGTGGCCGATCTCAGGGGGGAGGTGGTCAGGGTGGGATCTCGCCTGGAGATGGAGCTGGAGCGTCTCTGGCTGCCCGAGACCGAGCTGGCCGGTCGGATGGTGCTGGACTGGGGCGACGAGGACGCGGGCCTGGACCTGGACGTGAACGTGGACGCGCCGATCCTGCAGCTGGCTGACCTGCAGTGGCTCGAGCCCCGCCTTCCCAGGGGGGAGGGTCGCCTGAGCGTGAGCGTTCAGGGCCCCCTGGACACGTCCCGATGGCGCTTCACCAACACCGACCTGCAGGTGGGGGAATCGAGGGTTCGGGGCACGGTGGGATTCGACCTGGGCCCGGAGTTCAGCTTCGTGGCCACCGAGGTGGAGGCGCTTCCCCTGCACCTGGACCGCCTGGAGCCCTGGCTCGAGGAGCCCCTTCCGGTGGCGGGGCGGGTGGAGGGCCAAGCCCGCCTGGTCGGCCCCTTCCGCGATCTCCAGCTCTCGGGCCGCGTGATCTACGATAACCCGGAGGCGGGTATTCCGCCCTCCACCGCGGAGTTGGCCGGGGTCCTGGGGCTGGGGGACGAGGTGACGCTCCGGGACATGCAGGTCACCCTGGATCCGCTGGACTACGAGACGCTGCGAGCCTTCGCTCCGGAGCTGGAGCTTCAAGGGGTGGGCCGGGTCGAGGCGGAGCTGTCCGGCGCCCTTTCCGGTGGGATGGCCCTTACGGCGACCCTGGTTCACATGCCGGTGGAAGGAGGTGCGCGCTCCCAGGTGACGGCCTCGGGCACCGTCCGGGAGGTGGACGGTGTCCTGGCCCTCGACCTGGACGGCTACCTGGAGCCCCTCTCCTTCGATGGGGTTGCGGCAGGCTTTCGTCAGGAGCTTCCCGTCTCCGGAGAAGTGAGCGGCCCCGTGCGCGTGAACGGGCTCCTGGAGGAGCTGTTCATCGGGACCACCCTGACGACGCCGGCGGGCCAGCTCCAGGTGGCAGGCTACTTCGACATGCTGGAGCCGGGACGCCGGTATCGGGCCTCGGGCGAGGTGCAGGAATTCAACCTGCACCGTGTCTTTCCGGAGATCCCGGAGCCCACCGTGCTCACCGGCACTTTCGAGGTGGACGGAGGGGGCATCACCCTGGAAACCGTAGACGGCCTTGCACGCCTGGAGCTGTCCGAGATCGACGTGGCCGGAGCCCGGGTGGACCGACTGGTGGCGGCGCTCCAGGCCCGGGAAGGCCGGCTCCTGGTAGACAGCCTGGCCCTTCGCTCTCCCCTGGGCCGCCTGGACGGCCGGGGAGACCTGGGGCTGCGGGAAGGCAGCGCCGACGGGACGGTCTCGGTGGACTGGGAGACGGAGTCGCTGGCCAACCTTCGGCCGGTGCTCTTCGGCGACACCCTCATCCGGGCCGACACCCTCTCCGACATCGAACGGATGAACCTGCAGATGCAGGGGATCGATCCCGACACCCTGCCCGACGCCCAGGCGGCGGTCATCGAGGGACGGGCCCACGGAGAGCTGAACTTGCGTGGCACGTTCCGGGACCTGGAGGGGGACGGGTTCGTGGAGCTGGCCCAGGCCCTCTACGGCGACCTGGGGTTGGATCGGGGACGGGCCGACTTCACCGGGCACTTCCGGGACCGGGGCGACTGGGGTGTGGAGGCCCGCGTGACCGGTGAGAGCTTCAACTTCGGCGAATATGAGCTGGAGACGGGTTGGGCCGAGGTGGCGTACCAGCCGGCCCGAGGTACCTTCGAGGCGGGTCTCCGGCGTCACGAGACGCAGAGCTACGAGGTAATGGGCGCCTTCGCCACGGACACGGCGGCAGTGGACATCGAGCTCGCGGAACTGGCCCTGGAGCTTGACGATGTGGTCTGGACGCTGGATCGACCGTCGCAGCTCCGGTGGGAGGATCGGGCGGTGGAGATGACGCTCCTGCGCCTCAGCCGCCCGGTGGTGGAGGGAGATCGGGAGGGGCTCGCCGAGGTGTACATGGAGGCCGAGGGTCTTCTGGCCCTGGACGGAGAGTCCCAGTTCCGCATCGAAGCCGGAGGTGCTGACATCCATCGCCTGGCCTCCATCCTGCAAATGGACGACGCCCCCCGGGGATCGCTGGACCTGGACGTGTCCATCCACGGGCCGTCCGACGCGCCGGTGATGAACGGGCTCTTCGTCCTGACGGACTTCCGCACCGGCGAGACGGTCCTCTCCCGGGTGGAGGGAACCTTTGACTACTCCGACCAGTCGGCGTACACCGAGCTGGTGGCTGACATGGACGGCCGCCGGCTCCTCGCCGCCGAGGGCCGGTTTCCCGTGGACCTGTCGTTCCGCCAGGTGGAGGATCGGTTCCCGGACCGGAGCGTTGACGCCACCCTCCGCCTGGACTCGCTGCCGGCGGCCTCGGCTCTGGCCTTCCTGGAGGTGCTGGAGGGTGTGGAGGGCATCCTGGACGGGGAGATCGTCCTCCAGGGAACCACCCGGGAACTGCGACCTTCGGGCCGGGTGACCCTCCGGTCGGGGGCTTTCTCCGTGCCCGAGCAGGGGCTCCGCCTCACCCAGGTGGCGGGGACCCTGGATCTCAGGGAAGACCGGACGCTGGAGGTGGATGCCCAGGCCCGGGCCCGGGGCGAGGCGCAGGTGCAGGGAACCATCTCCCTGGCCGAGCTGACGGACCCGGGCTTCGACCTCCGGGTCACGGCGTCCAATTTCCAGGCGGTGGACCGCCGAGACCTGACCGCCCGGGTGGGGGGCGAGGTGACCCTCACCGGATCCTTCACGCGCCCCCGGATCGGGGGACGGCTCCGGGTGGAGCAGGGCGTCATCTTCGTGGAAGAATTTGCCCGGACCGCCGAGGTGGTCGACCTCACGGATCCCGCCTTCTTCGACGTGGTGGACACCACCCTGGTGGCTGCCAGGCCGGCGCTGGAGGCGGCCCAGAACCCCTTCCTCCAGAACCTGCGCATCGACGACGTGGACGTGGTCATCCCGCGCGATTTCTGGCTTCGGAGCCGGGAGATGAATGTAGAGATGGGGGGGGAGCTCATCGTGACCTTCGACCGACCCAGCAGGGAGGTGCTCCTGGTGGGGACGCTGAACGCCATCCGGGGCGCGTATTCGGCCTTCGGGCGGCAGTTTCAGGTGCGGGCGGGGACGGTGGAGTTCGTGGGCACGCCGGGGATCGATCCGGCGCTGGACATCCAGGCGGTGCACCGGCTCCGGCGGGAGGGAGGCGAGCCCCTGGACATTCAGGCCAACGTGGGCGGCACCCTCACGAACCTCCGGGTGGACCTCGCCTCCGAGGCTCAGCCGCCGATTGCCGAGTCGGATCTCGTCAGCTACCTGATCTTCGGGCGGCCGTCCTACGCGCTGGCCTCGGGCGAGACCTCCATTCTGGAAGGAGCGGCCGGCGCCGGGGTGGGTGTGGGAGTGGGTGCCATCGCCACGCAGCTCGGCCAGGTGGTGGCCCAGCAGTTCGGCGTGGACTACTTCACCATCACCCAGACCCGCGAGGCCGGGGACCTGGGTCCCATGGGCGGCATCGGCGGCACCTTCGCCGATACCCAGATCGAGGTGGGGCAGTACCTGGCCGACAACCTCTTCATGGCCGTCATGCTCCGGCCCCTGACCGGGCTGGGGGCTCGGACCCAGACCCAGTTCCCCGGCGCACGGCTCGAGTGGCGGTTTGCCGACCTCTGGATGCTGGAGGGCGTGCTGGAAGACCGTTTTGCCCGCCAGCCGGCCTCCGGTTTCGGTGACCTGGGGCTTCGGCTGGACAAGGTCCTGGGCTTCTCCATCTACCGGGAATGGGGATACTGAATTCCGGCACCAGGAGGCGTGCCGGGGGTATGTCATGAGGCCGTTGAAGGGCTGGAAGTCCATTGAGGAGATTCCGTAGCCATGGAACCGAAATCACGAGGTGAGCAATAGATGAATTACGCCAAGGTATTCCTTCTCATGACCGGGCTCATGGTCTTCATGGTGCTGCTGGGCGGCGCCATCGGAGGCGAGCAGATGGCCCTGACCTTCTTCGGGGTCGCCCTGGTCATGAACGTGGGGATGTACTGGTTCAGTGACCGGCTGGTCCTGAAGATGTACAAGGCCAAGACCGTGGGAGTCGACGACGCCCCGGAGCTCTACCAGATGGTGGATCGCCTGCGGAAACAGGCCGACCTTCCCATGCCCACGGTGGCCATCGCGCCCAAGGACCAGCCCAACGCCTTCGCCACCGGCCGGAATCACAAGCACGCCGTGGTGTGCGTGACGGCGGGGTTGCTCCGTCTCATGGATCGGAAGGAGCTGGAGGGCGTCATCGCCCACGAGCTGGCCCACATCAAACACCGCCACATGCTCGTGTCGACGCTGGCTGCCGCAATGGCCGGTGCCATTGTCATGATCGCCCGCTGGGGCGTCTTCTTCGGTGGCAGGGACCGGAACCTCCTGGTCATGATCCTCATCATGATCCTGGCGCCCATCGCGGCCATGATCGTGAAGGGGGCCATTTCCCGGACCAACGAGTTTCAGGCCGATGCCACCGGCGCCCGCATTGCCGGAAGCCCCGATGGCCTGGCGAATGCCCTGGCCCGACTGGAAAGCTACGCCGGGCAAATTCCCATGGACGTGAACCAGGCCGGCGCCAGCCTGGCCATCGTGAATCCCCTGCGGGGCCAGGGGGCCATGGGCTCCATGGCCCGCTTCTTCAGCACCCACCCGCCCACCGAGGACCGGATCGCGGCTCTTCGCGAGATGAGAGGAACCTTCTAACCGGATGGCCCGCCAGTCGTTGGTCGTCCGGGGGGCACGGGAGCACAACCTCAAGGACATCTCCCTGGAGTTGCCCCGGGAGCGCCTGGTGGTCATCACCGGCATCTCGGG
>SKVI01000054.1 GCA_007129525.1 Gemmatimonadota bacterium
AAGTCGACCCTCCTGAACCTGGTCAGTGGGATCGACACGCCGGACGGCGGCCAGGTGGAGGTGGACGGCGTCCGCCTCCATGAGCTCTCCGAGCACGAGCGAACCCGCTTCCGGCGCGACCACATCGGATTCGTTTTTCAGTTCTTCAACCTGGTACCGACGTTGACGGTAGAGGAGAACCTCCTGTTGCCCCTGGAGCTGAAGGGGGCGGTGGGGCGGGACGGTCGAGACCGGGCTCTGAAGCTCCTGGACCGGGTCGGATTGGAGGACCGTGCCGGGGCCTGGCCCGATCGCCTCTCCGGGGGCGAACAGCAACGTATCGCACTGGCTCGGGCCCTGGTTCATCGGCCTTCTCTCGTCCTTGCCGACGAACCTACCGGAAATCTGGATCAGCAGACCGGCGCGGTGGTCCTCGACCTCCTGGTGGAGCTGCTCCGGGATGCCGGGACGACCCTCCTGGCGGTCACCCATGCTCCCGAGGTGGCGAGTCGTATGGACCGCGTGCTTTCCCTCAGGGACGGACGTATTCTCTCCCGGTCGGGTGGGCTTGCCCGCGGGACCGGGGCGACCACGTAGGTGACATCGGTGGGCCAGCCGCGCTCCCGTCTTCTGGCTCGATCCATCCGCCGACACCTGACTCGGCACCCGTGGCACCTCTGCCTCTCGATCCTCGGGGTGGCGTTGGGGGTCGCGGTGATGGTGGCCATGGACCTGGCCATCCAGTCGTCCCGGGAGGCACTGCGCGTCTCCATGGAGACGGTGGCCGGGCGAGCCACGCACCACGTCATGGGTGGGGCATCCGGTCTCGCCGATTCCCTCCCCGCCCGGATCCGGATCGAAGGGGGGATACGGGAAGCCGCTCCGGTGGTGGAGGGCTTCGTCAGCTCTCCGCTGCTGCCGGGCCGACCCCTCCGCCTCCTGGGAGTGGACCCCCTCTCGGAAGCTCCCTTCCGGCCCTGGTTGGGAGGCGGTCCGAGCGGTGAGGTTGATGGCCTGGGTCTCATCACCCGGAGTGGGGCCGTCCTCTTGAGTCGGGAGACCGCCGAGGCCGCCGGGATCGAGGAGGGGGACACCTTCGCCGTCGAAGCCCATGGCATCATGGACAGCATGTTCCTGGCCGGCATCCTGGAGCCGGGGACCCGGTCCAGTCGAGTGGGGCTGCGGGACCTCCTGGTGGCGGATATCGCCGAAGCTCAAGATCGCCTGGGGCGGGTGGGTCGTTTGGACCGGGTGGACCTCATCGTCCCCCCAGGATCGGCCGGAGATGCGGTGCTCAGTGAGCTTGAGGCGCTCCTGCCGGGGCATGCCCGGATCGAGGCCACGGGCACGAGGGAGGCGGCTCTTCAGGAGATGATCCGGGCCTTTGACCTGAACCTCACGGCGTTGAGCCTTCTGGCCCTCCTCTTCGGGGTTTTCCTGATCTACAACACCATGACCTTCTCGGTGGTGCGGCGGCGCCGTACGCTGGGAACGCTCCGCGCCCTGGGGGTGGGCCGGGGTCAGGTGGTTCGGGGGGTGCTGGCCGAGGCAGCCATCCTGGGGATCGCGGGGTCCCTGGTGGGCGTCGCGGCGGGTGTGATTCTGGGGCGGGGACTGGTCACCCTGGTCACCCGTACCATCAACGACCTCTACTTCGTGGTGTCGGTGGAGGGATTGGCCCTTCCGCCGGAGGTCCTGCTGAAGGGTGGTGTGCTGGGAGTCGGTGCTACCCTCCTTGCGGCTCTTCCACCAGTGTGGGAGGCGGCTTCGGTGACGCCTCGCGACGCCATGATCCGATCCGCCGTCGAGGACACGGCTCGGCGCTCGGTCCCGAGGGCAGCGGGCCTCGGGGTAGGCCTGGGTGCAGTGGGCGTCGGACTCCTGCTTCTCCCCGATGAGGGCCTGCTCCGGGCGTTCGCTGGGCTTTTCTGCGTCATTGTGGGCATGGCGCTGCTGACTCCGGCGGCTACCGTCCTGCTCATGCGGGTCCTGAGAGGACCGGCGCGGAGGGTCGGGGGCATCCTGGGGGCCATGGCAGCCCGGGGTGTGGTGACCTCGCTGTCCAGAACGGCCCCGGCCATGGTCGCCCTCGTCATTGCCGTTGCGGTCACGGTGGGGCTCGGGATCATGATCCAGAGCTTTCGGGGAAGCGTAGCCCAGTGGCTCGATGTCACCCTTCAGGCGGACCTCTACGTGTCGCCCCCCGAAGTGATATCAGCTCGAGTCGACGGCCGACTGCCCAGAGGGTTGGCGGATTCAGTGCGAGTGCTCCCCGGCGTGGCGGGAGTGAGCACCTATCGCGGTGTGGAGGTGGAAACCGAAGACGGCCCCATTCGCCTGGTGGCGCTGGACCTGGATCCGAGGGGAGAGTCCGGCATCGATCTGATCCAGACGCTGCGGGGCCGTGAAGACGCAATGGAGCGGTTCCGTGATGGAGCGGGGGTTTTTCTTTCCGAACCACTTGCCTTTCGACGTGGCTTGGAGGCGGGGGATTCCATAGAGGTCATGGGGGGAGCAGGTCCGGACGGAGGAGCAGGTCCGGACCGAGCGGAGTGGATCGTCGTGGGCATCTACCGGGACTACGGAAGCGAACGGGGGGCTCTGATGATGAGCCGCCAGATCTATGACGGCATCTGGGATGATCCGGCCATCTCGTCGTTGGGCGTCTTTCTGGAGCCAGGTGCCCATGGGGAGACGGTGGCCGAGGCCATTCGCGGGGTCGCCGTGAGCGACAGGAGTCGCGGGGCCGCCGGGACCGACAGGGGCCGCGGGATCGTCGGGGGCGAACACGATGGGGCCGCCGAGGGTCCAGTGTTGGTTCGATCGAACCGGGATCTCCGCGACGCCTCCATGGAAGTCTTCGACCGCACGTTCGCCATTACCCGCGTACTCCGACTTCTGGCCTTCGGGGTCGCCTTCATCGCCGTGCTGTCAGCCCTGATGGCGCTCCAACTGGAGCGAGGCCGGGAGATGGGCGTTCTTCGGGCCAACGGGATGAGTCCCTGGCAGATGTGGTCCCTCATCACTTCGCAAACTGGCCTGATGGGCCTGGTGGCCGGGGTGCTGGCGGTGCCCGCCGGCCTCGTCCTCGCCGTGGTCATGATCTTCGTCATCAATCGACGCTCCTTTGGATGGACCCTCGATATGATCGTTTCTCCGGGTATTCTTCTTCAAGCGGCGGGATTGGCGTTGATCGGGGCGCTCCTGGCAGGGGTCTATCCCTCGTGGCGGATGGCCAGGATGTCCCCCGCGGCGGCCCTCCGAGATGAGTAGGCCCATGGGTAATCGATGGAGTTCAGCGGTAGTCTTCACCACCCTCCTTCTCTTGTTGGGGGGAGGAGCCTGGTGGCTGATCCGCCACGACGCTGGGAATGAGGGCGAGGTACGCGCCTCACTTTCCGCTGCAGCAGCAATGAGCGGGACCGACACCGCCGGCTATGCCCGCGCGACAGAGCCCTGGACGTTCCGCTTCCCTGAGGACTACGGCCCCCACCCGGAATTTCGAACCGAGTGGTGGTACCTTACCGGCAACCTCCGGCAGCCCGCTGACGGCCGGCGTTTCGCCTACCAACTGACCTTCTTCCGGAATGC
>SKVI01000208.1 GCA_007129525.1 Gemmatimonadota bacterium
AGACCATGCGCTGCAACGCTTTGCGTTGTGGCGTTTTTTTTGTGGATATGTCAGGGAATGTGTCAGATTGTGTGGGTCGAACAGCACGAAGCGCGTGCCTTGGACCATCTCCGGAACCGCCATCCTCCAGCCAACCCCCGGAGATTGGGCAGGCGGGGTCCACGCAGGGCCAGAACCCTTCGGCCCCGAGGGAGCCAGGGAGTGAGGACCCGACTACGGAGGGCCCCGATCTGATCCTGTAAAGCGCCTCGAACGGAAGTGCGCGGACGGGGGCGAGTTCAGCCTCGTCGAACCCACGGCGATGTGCGGCAAGGGCACGGTGTCTCCCTCCTGGAGGTCGACCCGCACCGGGATGCGCTCGTCCTCGAGTCGGGTGACGACGACCTCGACGGGCGCGCTGGCCCAATTCCCGAACATGACCCTCACGACACACTGAACGCGCACGGTGTCCGATGGCATTGGGGGATCTTCGTAAGCCCAACGGGGCTGGACCCGAAACGTTCCGTCCTCGCCACTCCGGAACCCGGCCCACAACCTTCGTGGGCCGGGCGGCTCGCAGTCGGTCAGCTCGAGCCTCTCGTTAGCCGGCTGCCCATCAGCGAGGACGAGGGTCCCGAAAACCTCGCCGAACCCCTGCGCGGGTGGGGGAGGTGGAGGTGGTGGAGGAGGAAGGGTCGGGTCGTCCGTACAGGCCAGCGGTAGCAGCGCGAGCGCGCCCGCAAGCGCGCCCATGGCACCAAATCTCCCGATCTTGGCTATCATGGTCATGCCTCCACAGGTCCACCCGTGCCATGAATCCGGACACAGAGACGACATCCACCAGGTCCGGACCTGGGTCGCATCGCACCCTCGGGGCAACCTGGGTGCACAGCACACGATCGAATTGCCTTCGGATCGACCGGTGAGCCCATTGTACGCGCTCACCCGCACAGAAAAATTATTATAATAATAACAATATCCGACGGGGTATTGATTGTCAAGTTGTAGAAACCCGCACCATGGGGTTTCCCACAGGGGCCCTACGGGCGTCATATGGGGGCGCACCCCTTCTACCTGGACCGTCCCGGGACGGGGCTGCTCATGTTCTTCACCGGTGGCGAGGGGATGCTCTGGTGGGTGGTGGACGGCTTCCTCCTGCCTTCCATGGTCCGGGAGCAGGATGGTGGCCTTGGCGGCCCGCTCAGTCCCGAGCCGTGGGGTGCACCCCGTGGTTATCGACGGGCACGGAAAGCCCAGCATGGCGCGGATGGCCCGAAGGCCGGGATCCACCACCTCAAGGAGCGCTGTCGATGGCCTCGGCTCGTCCTCCCGCGTCCCCGAGTACGAGCCGGTCCCGTTCGGCCCAGCTGGTGCGCGCCCTGAGCGGCGCACCCAGGCGCCAGAAGAGGGCGCCCAGCAAGGAGAAGCTCAGGAGGATCATCCACTCCAGAGGCCAGCCCAGCGTGGCACCGCTTCCGGGAACGAGCATGACGGCGAGGATGAAGAAGGCTCCGGCCAGCGCCACCCGTGGTACAATCTGCCCTCCCGGAGGCCGATAGGGCCGGGACAGCTCCGGAGCCGTTTTCCTCAGCCGCAGGGTGGAGTGGGCCACCCCGAAGAACGCCACGGCAATGCAAAAGGAGCCGACGTCCACGAATGAGAGCATGGCACCCCGGCCCAGCATGGCTCCCAGAAAGGTCACCACGCCGGCCAGGAGGATGGCGTTGGAGGGAGTCCCGAACCGGGGATGGGTCGTCCCCAGCCACTCCGGAACCATCTTCCCTCGCCCCAGGGCGAACAGGACCCGGGTGCCGGCCAGGAAGAACCCGTTCCAGCTCGTGAACAGTCCGATGAGGGCCGCCAACAGGACCAGGTTCACCAGTAGCGGCGACCCGAAGGCGGCCCCGAAGGCCTCGGCGGTGGGGAGTCGCCCGTCCACGATCGCCTCCCAGGGCCCCGTCATGGCGACCGCCAGGATGAGGATAAGATAGAAGAAGGTGGCGCCGGCAATGGAGAGCAGGATGAGCCCGCCCAGGCGCCGGGGCGGCAGGTCAACCTTCGCCTCCTCGGCCCCCTGGGCGATGGTGTCGAAGCCCACGTACCAGAAGGGCGCGGTCACGAAGACCGCGGCGATTCCCCCCAGGATCCCGGCCGTCCCCACCGCTGCGAAGGCCGGATCCACGTGGGTCAGGTCCCCTCCTGTGAGCCCGGCCACGATGAAGATGAGTGTCACCAGAACGAAGGAGCCGGTGAGGAGGATCTGGAGTCCTGCCGCCCAGCGGACTCCGATGTAGTTTACCCAGGTGATGGCACCGGTGAACACGAGAGCCAGAGCCAGGTGGGATGCGTACACCGTGGCTCCCCCTATCTGGTACAGCGGCCACACGTCGATCCAGGGAAGCATGTAGCTCAGGATGAGCCCGATGGAGATGGCCTCGAAGGCCGACACCGACAGGTAGCCGAAGGCCAGGAACCACCCAAAGAAGAACGCCTTCCCCGTGCCCGAAGCCCGGTAGGCGTAGGCCACCTCACCGCCGGCCACCGGAAGCATGGGGGTGAGCTCGGCGTAGCAGAGTCCGATGAAGACCATCAGGGTCCCGCCCAGGGCGAACCCCAGAATGGCCCCAACCGGCCCCGCGTGAGTGAGCCATCCCCCCATGGCCGTAACCCAGCCGATCCCGATCATCGAGCCGAAGGCCAGGGAGAAGAACCCCAGGCTGCCGATGCTCCTGCGGAGGGTGGGACGCGCTTCGGGGGTGCTCACGCCTGTGGACTCCTCTCTGGGCTCGTCTGACGGCCGCGCTGATGGCTGCCAGACTACTCCAGCATATACTCCAACCGCAAGGTGGGAGTCATGGCTCGACACGACCATGCCTTGCGCCGAGCCCGGCTTCCTTCCACGCTCTCCTCCTCGCCCCCCGAATCCTCCGCGGCAAGGAGCACATCATGACCATGACAACCCTGCTGGCCGGCCTGCTCACCCTGCTTCCCCTTGGCGCGCAGGGGCTTCCCGACGCCCCCCTCCCTCAGGCGGCAGCGCAGGAACCCGGCGTGCTCGCCATCACGAACGCGCACCTGCACCCGGTGAGCTCCGAGCCGATCGAGGGCGGCACGCTCCTGGTCGAAGACGGGCGGATCGTCGCGATCGGGGCGGGCATCGACGTGCCCGCGGGGGCGCGCGTCGTGGACGTGGGGGGCCGCCACGTGATCCCCGGCCTCGTCGAGACCCACTCCCACATGGGTCTCAAGCAGCTCTGGACGCCTGGCACCGGCGCGAACAACAACGAGCTCTCGCGCTCGATCAACGCGGCGGCCCGGGTCCAGGACGGGGTGAACGCGCGGGACATCGCCTTCGAGATTGCCCTCGCCGCGGGGGTGACCACGATGAACATTACTCCCGGCAGCCGCAGCCCGAACTCAGGGCAGGCCGTCGTGGCGAAGCTCCGCGCGCCGACGATCGACGAGATGGCCTTCGCCCACGGCGGGATGAAGTTCGCGATTCGGGTGCCCGAGCGTTCCTCCACCTTCGACGGTGACGAGGAGGATGTCCGCGAGCTCCTGCGCTCCCAGTTTCTGGATGCGCGGGAGTACCTGGCGGCGCGGCGTGCGTGGGAGGAGGGGCGTGCGGCCGAAGCCCCACCCCGTGACCTCACCCTCGAGGCCTTCGGCAAGCTCCTGGAGCGGGAGTGGCCGGTCGGCGTGCACGCCCACGGGGTCCCGGCCATGACGCAGGCGATGCTCCTGAAGGACGAGTTCGACCTCGACCTCTACATTCACCACGGAGGGGCGACCGGCTCGGTCGTCGACGAACTCCTGCGGCTCGACGTGCCGGTGAGCTTCGGGCCCGTGCTCCCGGGGCGACACCGACACCACGGTCAGATTGACGGGTTCGTGGAGTTCGTCGAGGGGGGCGGGCTGCTCGCCCTCCACCAGGATCACTCCGACGGGCCGCAGTACTACCTGCGCGAGGCCGCGGCCCTCTTCGTACGTCGCGGGATGCCGGCCGGCGAGGCGCTCGCCGCCCTCACCCTGAACCCGGCGCGCATCCTGGGCGTCGACCACCGCGTGGGAAGCCTGGAAGAGGGCAAAGACGCGGATTTCCTGCTTCTGAGCGGCCCGCCCCTCGATTGGGAGTCACGGGTGGAGCGGGTCTTCGTCGAGGGTCGCGAGGTCTACTCGCTCCCCGAATCCGACCGCGCGCTGCTGGAGGACGCGTCCGCGGCCACCTCGGGGGACCAGGATGTGGATTCGTTCCAGGCATCGTCCGGCGTGGGCGCCGGCGGCGAGGCCGCTGCCGTCGCCCGGCTCGCCTCCCCCGACGTTGACCTCGCCCTCGTGGGCGGAGAGATCCGGACCATGTCGGGCGAGATGATCGCCGACGGCACAGTGCTCGTCGCCGACGGGGTCATCGTCGACGTGGGGCCGGATCTGGACGTGCCTGCGGGCGCCCGGGTGGTGGACGCCCGCGGGCTCGTGGTGACGCCGGGGCTCATCGACGCCCGCACCTCGCTGGGTGCTTCCAGCGCCGAGCCCGGCGGCAGCGTCGCGCCGCCCGCCGCCTCGCGCAACGGGCACCACTGGCTGCGCGACGGTGTCACCGCCGTCTACGCGGCACCCTCGGACCGCGAGGCGATCGGAGGCTTCGGCGGCGTCGTGAAGCTGGCCGGCTCCGACGAGGCCCGCATGGTGAGCGAGCGCACGGCACTCGGAATCTCGCTGGGCGACAACGCGCTGGGACGGGGTGACGGCCCCACGACCCGTCAGGGGCTGGTCGCGGTCCTGCGCCAGCAGCTCCTCCTTGCCGGGGAGGCAGCCGATCCGGACCTTGCGCCCGCGCTGCGGGGCGAGGTGCCGGTGCGCATCGTGGCCCACCGGCCCGACGACATCCTCGCCGCGCTCCGCCTCGCCCGCGAGTTCGATCTTCGGCTCGTGGTGGACGTGGCCTCCGGCGCGCACCAGGTGGCCGGCCACCTGGCCGAGGCCGGGGTCCCGGTGGTCGTCGGACCGAGCATGGAGGGGCACGGAGGCGGTGGTCCGCTCGAGCTCTTCGCCCACACCCCGTGGAACGCGGGGAGACTTTACGCCGCCGGCGTGCCGGTCGCCTTCTCCACCGACGGGAGCGGGGGCCGGTCGGTCACCCTCGAGGCACTGCTGGCCGTGGGGCACGGTGTACCGGCAGGGGCGGCGCTCCACGCCGCGACGCTCGGCGCCGCGCAGATCCTCGGCGTCGACGACCGGCTGGGGAGCATCGAGGCCGGTAAGGACGCCGACCTCGTCCTCTGGGACGGGGAGCCCATCAGCACCTGGAGCGAGGCCCGCATCGTCGTCGTCGGAGGCGAGGTCGTGGTGGAAGCCGGAGAGCTCGCCGGGTCGGCAGGGGGCTCGCCCTGAATGCCATGCGGCCTGACCCTATGACCTTTGATGAGTTGGACCGTACGATTTCCGCCTTCATGGCGCGCTGGGGCATCCCGGCGCTCCGGGTGTCCCTCGGGCTCATCTTCATCTGGTTCGGGATCCTGAAGCCCTTCGGAATCTCGCCTGCGGCCCCCCTCGTCGAGGCGACGGTCGGCTGGATGCCGGGGCTCTCGCCATCGCAGTGGCTGGCGGTCATCGGGTGGTGGGAAGTGGCCATCGGCGCGGCCTTCCTCTTTCGGAAGACGACGCGGCTCGCCATCGCGCTTCTGGCCATGCAGATGGTAGGCACCTTCCTTCCCCTGGTACTCCTCCCCGAGGTGACCTTCCAGTCGGGACGCTACCCCTTCGCCCCGACCATCGAGGGGCAGTACATCATCAAGAACCTCCTGATCATCTCGGCGGCTCTGGTGGTGGGAGGCACGGTGCGCCTGCAGGGGGGCGGTGAGACTGTGGGCGGTGCCGGGAGCGGAGGCAGCAGCGAGTCGGCGCGCGGGTGAGCCGACCAGTGGTACGGTGCGGGTGGGGCCTTGAAAGGCGCCGATAGCTTGCGGTTGCCGGACCTACGGAAGCGCCGTATTCTCGGCACCGCTGCTGAGCGTTTCTCCGACCGGCCCGGGCCATGAACCCAGCGGAACACCTTATCATCCTGGTTTCGATCATCATTGGTCTCGCGGTCGCGGACCTGCTGACGAGCTTTCATCATCTGGTACGGGCCCGGGACCGGGTCCGCTTCCACTGGCTCCCCATGACCTGGGCGGGCCTCATTTTCCTCCAGCTCATCCAGATCTGGTGGGTCTACTTCTACGTCCTGCAGGCCGAGGTGTGGAGAAACTACTTTGCGTACGTATTCTTTCTCCTGGTGCCGGTCCTCCTCTTTCTCATCGCCTGCTGGGTCCTGCCGGACCGGGAATCCGACGACGGAAGCCCCATCGACCTGAAGGCCTACTATCTGCGGGAGCACGGCTGGCTCTTCGGACTCGTATCCCTGGGCGTCGCGGTGCAGGTCGCGAGTGAGCTACTCCTGGGACATGCCTTTCTTCAACCCGCGCGTCTGATCCAGGGAAGCGCCTTCATCCTCTTCGTCTCGCTCGCCTGGACGAAGAACCTCCGCTATCATGCGGGTGCGACCCTGGTCCTCCTCGGGCTGTTCGTCAGCTTCGCGTTCGTGTATACGGTCCGGCTGGTATAGGGAAGGGAAACGGCGCGGCGCAAGAGGTCTACTCCTCCGCCTCCGCCCCCACCGCCCGCTCCCCGGGCGCCGCTCCCTCGCTCGCCGGCCCGGCCTTTCCGGCCCGTTCCCGCTCCGCCTTCCCCACCGCCATCCGCACCCGGATCAGGGTGTCCGGGGTCACCGAGATCGAGCTGATCCCGCACTCCACCAGAAAGGGGGGGATCTCGTCCGGGTAGTCCGAGGGGGCCTGGCCACAGATTCCGATCTCGAGTTCCCGGGACCGGAACCGCTCCACCGCCTGACGGATCAGGGTCTTGACCGAGGGAGACCGGGCATCGGGGTGGTCGTAGTGCTCCAGGTCGTCCCGGGAGACGGCGTAGACCGTCTGGACCAGGTCGTTGGAACCGATGGAGCCCCCCGAGAGCTCCATCGCGTCGATGAACTGCTCCGCCTCGATGACGTTGGAGGGGAGCTCCACCATGAGGAAGAGGGGGACTCCCGCCGCCGGGGAGAGCCCCCGCTGGTCCAGGAGGCGGACCACCTTCTCTCCCTCCTCCGGAGTCCGGCAGAACGGCACCATGAGCTGCATGTTGTCGAGCCCCATCCGCTGCCTGGCCGAGCGGAGGGCGTCGCACTCCATGTCGAAGGCCGGGAGGAAGCGGGGGTCGGTGTACCGGGCCGCCCCCCGCCAGGCGATCATTGGGTTTTCCTCGTCGGGCTCGAAGAGGCGCCCTCCCAGGAGGTCCCGGTACTCGTTCGACTTGAGATCCGAGAGCCGGATCAGCACCGGCCGGGGGTGGAAGGCGGCGCAGATCAGCCCTACCCCGTAGCGGACCTGGTCCACGAAGAACTCCCGCCGGTCGGCGTAGCTCGGCGTTCGCCGGTCCACGGCTCCCAGGAGGGTCTTGAACTCGTGGGGGTCCTCCGCTCGGATCCGGTCCTCGTAGGGCCTCAGCTCCTCAGCCAGATCCCCCGTCTCGGCGAAGCGCCGGAGCTCGTCGTAGTAGAGGAGGGCCAGGGGGTGGATCCCCACCTGGGCGGTGAGGATGAACTCCAGGCGCGCAAGCCCCACCCCGTCGCTGGGGAGCATGGCGTCCTGGAGGGCCTTGGTCGGGAAGCCCACGTTCAGCTTTACCTGGGTCTCCAGCTCCTGGCCGTCGTCGATCTCGATCCGCTCCACCTCGAAAGGGTGGATCCCGGCGTACACGTGCCCGGTCTCTCCCTCGGCGCAGGAGCCGGTGACCTTCATGAGGGGCTTCAGGATACGGGTGGCGTCCTCACACCCTACGATGGCCGGAATCCCGAACTCACGGGCCACAATGGCGGCGTGGGACGTCCGTCCCCCCTTCTCGGTGACGATGAGGGAGGCCTCGTTCATCATGGGCTCCCAGTCCGGGGTGGTGATCTCGGTGACCAGGACGTCCCCCGGGTCGAAGACCCGCTCGTCCACCGGGATGTCTTCGAGCTCTTCTCCCTCCATGAGGCGGTTCCGGAGCTCCCGTTTCCGGACGATGACCTCCTCGTAGTCCCGGTAGACCCGGACCGTGCCCGATCCGACCCTGGTTCCCACGGCGTTCCCCGTGACCAGGACCTTCCCCTCGGCCTTGAGCCGGTCGGTGAGGGCCTGGTCCATGGAGTAGGTCTCCAGGATGTTGGCGTGCTCGCCATTGGAGTGGACGGTCTCGGGGCGGGCCTGGACGATGAAGAGGTCTCCGGAATACCCGTCCTTGGCCCATTCGATGTCCAGGGGCTTGCCGTAGTGGTCCTCGATGGTGAGGGCCATGTGTCCCAGTTCCAGGACCTCCTCCGGGGCCAGGGACCACTGGCGCCTGCGGCTCGCGGCCACGTCGGCGCTCTCGGTGGCCGTCCCCCCCTGGATCGAGTAGACCAGCTTCCGGTCCTTTGCGCCCAACCACCGGTGGACCAGGGCTCTCCGGCCCCGTCGGAGGCCCTCCTTCCAGAGGAGGAAGGTATCTGGTGAGACGCTCCCCTGGACCACCAGCTCCCCCAGGCCATAGGCAGAGGTAACGTGGATGACGTTGCGGTTCCCCGAATCGGGGTCCAGGGTGAACATCACCCCGGAAGTGGCGATGTCGGAGCGGACCATCTTCATGACCACCACCGCCACCCCGCCCTCCAGGGGGTCCATCCCCTTCTGGAGCTGGTAGCTCACCGCACGCTCGGTGAAGGCGCTGGCGGCGCACTTCCGCCACGCCTCCACGACCGCCTCGGGCCCCCGGATATTCAGGTAGGACTCGTATTGCCCCGCGAAGGAGGCCATGGTGGAGTCCTCCTTCGTGGCGGAGGAGCGGACTGCGGCGTCCACCTCCCGCCCGTAACGCTCGCAGAGTTCCTCGTAGCTTGCGCCGATCCGGTCGCCCAGCTCCTCCGGCAGGGGAGTGGCCAGGACGAAGGCCCGGGCCATCTCGGTACGACCGTGCATTTCCAGGTGATCGTCGGCGGAGGCGTCCTGGAAGATGACCCGCAGCGCCTCCTCCAGGGTGTCGGCCATGGCGGCCCGGGCCTGGATCCCCGCGTGGCGGTCCTCACAGGACATTTCGTCCCAGGTGCCGGCGGGGACCGGGGACTCCAGGAACTGCCGATATACCGAGACCGTGGCCACGAACCCGTCGGGAACCCGGACCCCCTTCGGCACCAGCTTCCGGAACATCTCCCCGAGGGAGGCGCCCTTCCCGCCCACCATGGCGGTGTCGTCCTTCCCTATTTCGGAGAACCATAGGACGGCCTTTCCGGACCGGGGATCGGGACTCGTGGGCTCGGTTTCCATTCCGGCGAACTCCCCTGGCGTAAGGTGGACCGTGGACATGTGGTGGGGAACGACCGGGCTGCCCCACGATGCACGGCAACCCGACGCCAGGAAAACTAAGCAAGAAAAGTGCCTTCCCCTTGGCCCTGGCTCGCCGGTTATCCCTGCAGGCCTTCCTCCAGCGCGGCGATCCGCTCCCGGGCGTGTTCCACCTGGGGCTGAAGCTCCGGGTCGGCGTCCTCCCACAGTTCCACGAGGCGCCGATAGTAGTGGAGGGCTAGCTCCGTTTCCCCCAGCTCCTCGTAGACGGGGGCCAGCTTCCGGATGGACCAGAGGCGACTCGCGATGTAATCCGGGAGTCCCGAGGTCCCCGCCGGAGTAGCCGCATACTCCCACTCCCGGGCGGCCTCCTCCAGGCGGCCCGCCTCCCGGAGCGCCCAGCCCATCGGCCAGGATCGGCACCGGGGGCAGCGCTGGGCGGAGCGGTAGGACTCCAGCAGTTCGATGGCCTCGTCGGCCCGGTCCTCAGCGAGGAGGATGCGCCAGACGTCCAGCTCGACCGCATCGTCGGGGTCCCCGGTCTCGGGGAGCATCTCGGCCTCCCACTCGCGGAGGACCGCATCGGCTGCCGACAACCGACCGGCCGTCGCCAGGATCATGGTCTGACGGGCGTAGTGGCGGTCCTCCGGAGCCAGAGCCGCCACCGAGGGGAGGTCCCGCTCGTCCAGGAGGACCTGGGCGGCGTGGTCGGGATCCCCGGCCAGGACTTCCGTTCGGAGGGTCAGCGTCCGCACTTCCCAACGGACGCGGCCGTCCACCTCGGCGGCAGCCTGCTCCGAGGCGTCGAACTCTACCCGGGCCTCATCGAGCCGTCCCCGCCAGAGGTGTAACTGCCCAAGGTCCAGATGGAACCGCGAGCGCCAGAATGCCGGGACCGCGGGGTCCTCGAGCCCCTCTTCCAGGACTGCCCGTGCCGCTGCATCGTCGCTCTCCTGAAACGTCACCAGGAAGCGCGAGAGTGGCATCCACGAGGGGTGTCCGGGGTGGTGCTCCGCGAAGCGCTCGAGGACGGTCCGGGCCTCCTCCGTCTGGTCCTTCGCCAGGTGGGTTCGGATCAGATTGAAGAAGTTGACAGCGGGGGGGCTGGGGAACTCCTGGAGCCGTTCCAGGAGCTCGACGGCGAGGTCGTAGTCGTGCCTGTCGATGGCGATGACCGACAGGTTGTTGAGGGCGCGGGTGTCGTCGGGATCGATCTCCAGGACCCGGTGATACGCCCGCGCGGCAGCCTCCAGGTCCTCCTCGACGCTCCGGTGGTAGTAGGCCTCTACGAGGTACCGTTCCCGGGCGGTCAGGCGGTCCCGGAGCTCGTAGGCGCGCTCGCTGGCTTCCCGCAGTCCGGGCGAGTCCACGCCGCCCGCGTTGAAGAACACCACTGCCAGCTTCCGCCAGGCCATGGCGAACTCCGGGTCCTTCTCCACCGCCTCCTCCAGAAGCTCGATGGCGCGTTGAAAGTCGCCCCGATCCTCGGCTCGGTTCGCCTCGCTCAGGAGGCGGAGTGCGGCCAGCGACGAGGTGGTCACCTGCTCGAGCCCGGGCCCGGCGCGGATGGAGCGGAGGGACTCGCCTGCCCGTTCCCGGATTCGTTCACTCAGGCGTTCGGTGGCCGGGATGAGCTCGTCTGCGGTGGCCGCGGTCTCTCTCATGGAGGCAAGGCTCTCGCCTGACTCGGCCGAACGGAGGACGGCCGAGATGACGTAGCCCGCGCCCAGCTCGCTCACTTCGCCCTCGAGAACGGCGGTCATCCCCTCCCGGACCGCAATCTCCCGAGCCAGATCAGCGGTGAGGACGGCGTCGGGGTCGACCTGCATCCGCTCGAGCGTCGCACGGATATCGGCGCGCTCGGCCACCCGCACGGCTGGGTGTTCGGCGAAGTCGATGCGGAGCAGGTCGGAAACCACGGTGCCGTAGTCCGGATCGGACCGGGGCCCCTGGAAGTCGGCCAACACGATCCAGTCACCCTCTTCCAGCTCTCCGGCGGCCAGGAGAGAGCCCATCGGTCCGATCCCCAGCGACCAGCTCAGAAAGTATGCGCCGACCAGTAGCCCCAGGAGGGAGAAGGCGACGATCCCGCTTCCGATGGCCCGCCGCCAGGTGAGATGCCGCTCGAGGAAGGACCGGTCGGAAAGCGAATCCGCACGGGCAGGCTCCCTCCCCGGATCGGTTCCCTCCGGCGTTCTACCCGGAGTCGGTTGCTCCTGGTCGAGCTGGCGAGAAGGGTCGCCGGCCGTGCCGCCTCCGGTGTCCTGGCCCGGCCCCCCTTCCTGAACCACGGCCGTGGCGACGACGACCGGAAACCCGATGAGGAGAAGCACCAGAGCGAAGGGGGGAACCCAGTCCGGAAGGCCGGCGGCCCGGGTGAGCTCGTTGACCACCTGCACCACGATCCACGCGGTGACCAGGTAGACCCCGAGAACCTGCCACAGGGAGCGGCGATGGGCTTCCCGAACGAGTCTTCTCAGGTGGTCCATGCGACGGATGTTGAAGGAAGAACACGTGCCCGCAACGACGTCAGTTCATGCGGGGGTCGAAGGGGACCCGGGCGATCTGCTGGTATTCGGGCCCTTTGCGCCGGAGGACCCGGCTCCACAAGAGCTCCGGGTCTCCGGTGAAGACATCTTCCTCCCGGGCCGGATCCACGATCCACGAGCCCTCTTCCATCTCCGCCTCGAGTTGCCCCCGGCCCCAGCCCGAGTAGCCGGCAAAGAGACGGGCACGCACGACCCCGGGCCCGACATCGGGGGAGACATCGCCGACGAGGAAGCCCACGTTCCCGAAGACCAGGAGGTTGGCGAGCTCAGGGTGGGTGAACTCGGCCACCAGCACGGGGCTGGTGGGTTGCACCGGGCCACCCTGATAGAGGCTCTCGTCGCGGCCCACCAACGGCGCCAGCTCCGGGACGCCCTGGCCCACCGTGAGGTCCAGGGGCCGATTCAGGACCACGCCCAGCGCCCCGTCCTCGTTGTGTTCTCCCACCAGCACCACCGTGTGGCGGAAGTTCCGATCGTGGAGACTGGCACTGGAGATGAGAAGCTGGCCTTTGAGGGAGTCCATGGTTGAAAGGGTGTCAGTGCGCGTGTGAGCTGGACCGGAAAGGTACGGCATTCGTGCCGATCCCGCTTGCCGCCAGATGGTTCCGTCCAGCCCGAGGCGGGCCCCGCCCCGACCGGCATCGCTCTCAACGCAGGAGATCGTCGAGGCGCGCCTGCACGTGCGCCAGGTGGGCCCGGGTCTCCCGGTCCCTGACCTCCTGGTCCAGCGTTCGGTTCACCTCCTCCCGGAGAAGCTCGAGCTGCTCCCGGATCAGGGGCACCACGTCGGACTGGTGGACCTGGAAGGGGGTCCGGAGGCGAAGGTCGTCGAAGTCGGGAGTCTCCAGGTCGGGTCGGTAGTCGCCTGGGGGGGACGGGAGCTCCGGCGCGCGCTCGGCGAGCAGGGCCTCCATCCGGTCCAGGTATCCCCGCTGAAGGTTCCGGCGAAAGGGATCGATGGGCTCAGCGGACTCCACCTCCCGCCAGA
>SKVI01000387.1 GCA_007129525.1 Gemmatimonadota bacterium
CACCACGCCGACCTGTTCGCCGTCGGGGTCGATCAGGCGGACCGGACTGATCCGGATCTCTTCGTTGACTCTCGGTTTGTCGGAAATCTCGGGTACCTCCTCGTGAAGGGGTGTGAAACGTTGGGCGCGATGCTGCAGACCGGCGATCTGAGAAGCCGACCGTACTACCGGGCTACCCACCACCGGACCGAAAGTCCCGGTGGTGGGCCCGGTGGCGGAGAGGTCAGTGGATCTCCATCAGCTCGACCTGGAAGACCAGGACCGCGTTGGGCGGGATCACGCCCCCGCCGGCTCCGGCGGCGCCGTAGGCCAGGTGCGGCGGGATGACCAGCGTCCGCTGCTCACCCACCTGCATTCCGATGATCCCGTCTTCCCAGCCCTGTATGACCTCCTGGGCGCCCAGCTCCACGGTAATGGGTTGGTCCAGCTCCCGGCTGTCCTCGAAGACGGTTCCGTCAACCAGGTTTCCCCGGTAGTGGACCGTCACCGAGTGACCCACCTCGGCAACCTCGCCGTCGCCGGGCTCATCGACTCGGTAGTAGACGCCCAACTCGGTGGTCTCCATCTCGTCGAAATCGATGTCCAACTCCGCCGCGTATTGCTCGGTGGTGGGGTCAATCAGCTCCTCGGGCTGCTCCGGGGTCGGATCAGCCACGGGTTCGTCCACCTCAGGTGCGTCGCCGCAGCCGGCGACGAGGAAAACGAGTATCGTGGCGAATATGTGTCGTGCTCGGATCATTGGCGCTGACCTCGGGTTCGGGATGACGAGTGCCTGGTTCAACTCATTCACCAATGCACCGCCAAAGTTGCGCCGGAACCGTCAGGGGGTACCTCCGCCCAGTCAATGGGCGTCCCCGGCCAGCACCTGCAGAAAGGCGTCGCCGTAGCGCTCGAGCTTCGTGGGCCCCACCCCCGGCACCTCCAGGAGCTGTGCCGGCGTCCCGGGACGCCGGCGCACCATTTCTCGAAGGACCCGGTCGTTGAAGACGATGTAGGCCGGCACTCCCTGGGCACGGGCCAACTGGAGCCTCAGCTCCCGGAGCTCCTGGAAGAGGGCGTCCTCGGCGGCGGTGAGCTCCAGGTCGCCCGGTGTGCCGCTTGCAACCCGGGGGGTTCGGCGGCCCGAGCCGGAGCTGTCTCCGCCCCGCCCGCCGCGGAGCATCGCTTCGGCGGCTCGATCCGCCACCCGGATCCCCGAGCAGACGTCACATGCGTCCCCGCACGTCTCGAGGTCCTCGTCGAAGTGCGCCACGATGGCCCGGTGTCGGCACGCCCCGGCCTCCACCATGCGGAAGAGCCCCACCGTGGCCCGGGCCTTGGCTTGCCGGAGCCCGGGGTCTTCGATTTCGTCCAGGAACCGTTCGTGCATCTTCACGTCGGCCCACGAATAGAAAAGGATGCAGTCACTCAGGAGCCCATCCCGCCCGGCCCTGCCCATCTCCTGGTACCACGACTCGACGTCCTTGGGCATGTCGCGGTGGATCACGAACCGGACGTCGGGTTTGTCGATCCCCATCCCAAAGGCCACCGTGGCCACCACCACGTCGGTCTCGTCGTGCTGAAAGGCCTCCTGGTTTCGGGTTCGCTCCTGGCTGGAGAGGCCTGCGTGGTAGGGCAGTGCCCGCACCCCCTGCTCCTGGAGGAACCGGGCCGTGCTCTCCACCGCCCTCCGGGAGAGACAATAGACGATCCCACTCTCCCCCTCCCACTCCCGGATCAGTGCCAGAATCTCCCTGCGGGTGTTGCCGGAGCCCTTCTTGCGGCAGCCAATTCGCAGGTTGGAGCGGAAGAACGACCCCTTGTAGCCCTCGGGCTTCTTCATGCCCAGCTGCCGGAGCACGTCCACGGCCACGGGGCGGGTGGCGGTGGCGGTGAGAGCCAGCACCGGCACATCGAGGGCTTCCTTCAGATCCCGGAGCCGCCGGTATGACGGTCGGAAGTCGTGGCCCCACTGGCTGATGCAGTGGGCCTCGTCGATGACCAGCAGTGAGATGGGACACTCGGCGATGAAGCTTCGGAGGTCTCCGTCCAGCGCCTCGGGGGCCAGAAAGACCAGCTCCAGCTCGCCGCGGCGAAGACGGGCCAGGCGCTCCCTGCGCTCCTCGAATTCCAGCGTGGAGTTGATCTCCGCCGCCTCGAACCCCAACCCTTCAAGGCCGTCCACCTGGTCCTTCATGAGGCTGATGAGGGGCGAGATCACCAGGACCGTACCCGGGAGGAGCCGGGCCGGGACCTGGTAGGTCAGGGATTTTCCGGCTCCGGTGGGCATGAGAGCGATGCAGTCGCGGCCGGCCAGCACCGAGTCGATGACGTGCCGCTGTCCCTCCCGGAAGGAGTCGTACCCGAATACTTCCTTCAGGACGGTGTCGGGGTCCGCCTGAATCGTACGCCGCGCCTGCTCAGGCATCCGGAAGCTCCTCCAGTTGCCGGAGTCGCTCCTCGGGGGGGACCGCCCCATCGGGGAGCGACACATTCCGGGAATCCAGGGCTTCCAGAAGTTTACGGGAGCTTGCCAGCACCCCCCGGGCTGTCTCATTCTGCCCCTCGGCCAGGGCGCGAACGCCGTCCAGGAAGAGGATCTCGCCCACCACCCAGATTTTGCCCGCATCGCCGTCCCCTCCGGCGGTGATCACCTCCAGGACCGTCTCCGGCGCAGCCAGCCGCACGATGTCCAGGTCGACGCCCACCCGGTGGGCCAGATCCTCGAGGCCCTCCCGGATGTGGGTGGTGTCGCCGCCCTCGGACTCCAGGCGCCGCTGGATCTCCAGGAGCTGCTCGGCCATCCGCTGGAGCCGCTGCGCCTTGAAGAAGATCATGCCGACACCGCCGGAGCCCTCAGAATCCGGACACCGCTCCCTGTTCCCCCTCCACCCGGTAGAAGCGGATGTCGTGGACGCGGCCCTGCGAAAGACTGAACTCCCGCACCGGACCGGCCTCCCCACTCTCCCGGATGAACCGGATGCCTCCCAGCGAGCCTCCGAAGCTGTCCGCCTCATCACCGGGCGAAAGCTGGAACTGCGAGGAGGGGCGGCGGAGGATGACGAGTTCATCGTCTTCCACCACCACCTGCAGGGTGGTCTCGGCATCCGGGCTGTGGTAGAACCCCTCATACGCCTCCATCTCCGCAGGGGTCGGGTCGAAGGTGGGTTCCTCCTCCTCTTCGGGCTCGTCCTCGTCGGCGGGCTCCTCCTCCGGCTCCGGGGGAGGCTCCGGGAGGAAGACGGCCGAGACGGCGCCGCCGAGTCCTCCGGGGTTCGCGCTGGTGACGTTGCACAGGATGGCCACCGAGAGGGCCTCGTCGGGAAAGAGCGCCAGGTAAGCTCGGTAGCCGGAGGTGGCGCCGGTATGGCTGATCCGGTCCACTCCGTTCTGCGAGCCGAACTGGAGTCCGCCGGCGTAGTGGATCTGCTCGCCGTTGTTCAGGACGCCCCGGTGGTGCATCTCGGTCATGAACTCCTGGCCGAGGGTCGCCTGTCGCAGATGCTCGTTCCAGCGCAGGAGATCGGAGACGGTGGTGAGGAGGCCGCCGTTTCCATGCACGTGCTC
>SKVI01000024.1 GCA_007129525.1 Gemmatimonadota bacterium
CGCTCAGGGAGAACTCCGTCATGCGCTGGAGCTGGATGTCCGGGACCACGAGGGTCGAATCGGTGGCCACCACCCGGAAGAGCCCGAATGGTGACATCTCGCCCGGTCCCTCCCCAACGCCTCCGAATCGGGCTTCCGCTTCCCCCCCGGGAGACAGCACCGTGATCTCGGCCGTCATCCGGTCCAGGAGCGCCACCCGCCCCTCGGGGGTCACCTCCAGATCCACCAGCTCGCCGAACGAGAGTTCGGCCTCGGAAGGCCAGTCCGGATCCGTCTGGACGCGCCGCCCGGGTTCCTCCGAGGTGGCGGAATGGGTCACGATCCGGATCCCGGCGCTATCGCGTACCGCCACACCGTGATCCGAACGGTCCCCCTCGCCGCAGCCCGCCAGCACGACCCAGCAGGTGCACATGGCCACGATTGGACTGAACCTGACCTTCATGGCGCCTCCGTTCTAGTCGACCGCGAGGTCTCAGCTCAGCTCAGCGTCCAGGGCCAGCACCGAGCCCAGCAGGACGTTGGCGCCGTTCACCATGTCCTCGTCCCGGGTGTACTCCTCCGGCGAGTGGCTCACGCCCCCCACGCTGGGCACGAAGATCATCCCGATGGGGGCGATGCGGGCCATGCTCTGAGCGTCGTGACCGGCGCCGCTGGGCATACGGAGCGTGGTCAGCTCCAGCGCCTGGGCCGAGGCGTCCACCAGCTCCTGGATCTCGTCATCCACCGGGGCCGGATCCAGGTCCACGGTGAGCTCGAAAGAGAACTCCGTTCCGGTCTCGGACCCGATCTGCCGGGTGGCCGCACGGATCTCCTCGTGCAACTCGGCGATGGTCTCCATGCGCAGGTCCCTGAGCTCCAGGCTGGCGGTGACCCGTCCCGGGATCACGTTGGGAGCCCCGGGCTCGGCGTCGATCCTACCCACCGTCCCCACGTGCGTGCCCGGGCGCCGGCGGACGATCCGGTTCACGGCCTCGACGTACCGGGCGGCGGCCAGGAGGGCGTCCTGGCGGGCGTCCATGGGGGTGGTCCCGGCGTGATTGGCGAAGCCGGTCACCTCCACGTCCCACCACCGGATCCCCACGATCCCTTCCACTACCCCCACATCGAGTCCCCGGTCGTAGAGCACGCTGCCCTGCTCGATGTGCAGTTCCAGGAAGGCGGCCACGTCTCCCGGCCGCCGCACCGCCTCCTCCAGCCGGTCCGGATCGCCGCCGATGAGGCGGGTGCCCTCTTCGATGGTGTAGCCGCTGGAGGCCTCGATGGTCAGCTCATCCCGGCTGAACTCCCCGTTCATCATCCGGCTTCCGTACAGGCCGCCCTCCTCGTTCTGGAAGACCACCACCTCCACGGGGTGGCGCGTAGCCACGTCGTGGTCCGCCAGCGTGTGGGCCACCTCCACCGCCGCGATGGAGCCCACCGGACCGTCGTAGCGCCCACCCCTGAGGACCGAGTCGATGTGCGACCCGAACATGATGGGCGCCCGTCCCGCCTCGGTCCCGTCCCGACGCCCCAGGAGGTTGCCGGCGGCATCCACCCGGGTCTCGAGGCCCGCCGCACGCATGAGTTCCAGCACGTAGCCCCGGGCCTCCCGGTCCGCCTCGGAATAGGCCGGGCGATGGGCACCGCCGTCCGGGGTCCCGCCGAAGTCGTCCAGCCCATTGAAGGATCGGAGGAAGCGCTGGCGGTCAATCCGGATGGGGTTCGGGGCGTGGGATCCGCCGCCACCCCGCCGGCCAAGGGCGGCCGCGGGCAGGAACGCGGCACCGGCCCCCAGCGCCAGCATCCGCCGAGAAAACTCCCGGCGGTTCAATTCGTCTTGGCTACGTTCATCAAGCATCGGGTCCACCTCCCATGTTCACCTCCAGCCGTTTGGCTTGGGGTCGTAGGCACACCGGTGCGTCACTCTCCGTCGGTTCCCACCGGCAGGTAGATGTGGAAGCTGGACCCCGAGCCAGGCTCGCTTTCGAGGTCCAGCCACCCACGGTGCTTCTTCACAATGGTGTGCACCGTGGCCAACCCCAATCCGGTGCCCTCTCCCTCCTTCTTTGTGGTGAAGAGGGGCTCGAAGATCCGCGCCTGATTCTCGGGCGGTATCCCCGTCCCGGTGTCCGTCACCGAGAGATGGACATAGGAGCCCGGCCGGGCGTCAGGATACATGCTGGCCGCCTCCTGGTCCACCGTGCTCCGCCGGGTGGCGATGGTGAGGACACCACCCTCGGGCATGGCGTCCCGGGCGTTGATGGCCAGGTTCATCAGGATCTGCTCCAGCATCCCCGGGTCCGCCCTCACCGTCGTGGGTTCCGGACACAGGTCGCGGTGGACCTCGCACACAGCCCCGACCAGCCGCTCCAGCATCGAACCGAACCGCTGCACCACGTCGTTCATCTCCACTGTCTCAAACCTCGGGTCCCTCGCTCGGCTCAGCCCCATGAGGCGCCCGGCCAGATCCGCACCCCGCTCACCTGCAGCGCGGATTTCGTGGATGCTCTCGGCCGTTTCAGCCGGGAGGCTCCCGTCCCCGAGCAGAAAGTCCGCCTCGGCCTGGATCACCGCCAGCAGGTTGTTGAAGTCGTGGGCTACTCCGGCGGCGAGGCGGCCCACTGCGTCCAGCCGGTTGATCCGGCGCAGCCTCTCATCCAGAGCCTTCCGTTGGCGAACATCCCGGGCAATCACGAGGACCCGGCGCTCTCCACCCTGCACCTCTACCGCGGTTGCCTTCACCTCCACCGGGATCTCCGCTCCCCCCTCCCCCATCACTCGAACTTCGAAGATCGGCGTGTCTTCCTCTCGGCTCAGCTTCTCCAGCATCTCGCGCCCCAGGGCCAGATCCTCCGGATGAAGAAGGTCCTCCAGGGAGCGACCGAGCCAGGTGTCCCCGGGCCAGGCCGTGATCGCCTCGAACGCCCGGTTGGCCGATGTGATGGTCCCGTCCGCGCTCAGCGTGAAAATCGCGTCGCGGGCACTCTCCACCAGGGTCCGGTAGCGCTCCTCGCTCCGGCGAAGCTCCTCGGCCACCTCCTTGTCCCGGGTCACGTCCCGAGCCAGACCGTAGACAACGCTGCGGGTCTCGTCGACGCTGGAGTTCCACGACAGCCACCTCCAGCCTCCCTCCCGGTGAGCGTACCGGTTCTCGAAGCTCTGGGTCTCAGCTGCCTGCCGGTTCGCTGCCAACTCCTCCAACGTGCGATCCCGATCGTCGGGGTGCAGAAACTCGACGAACGATCGCCCCAGGAGCTCGTTCCTGGAATAGCCCAGCACCCTCTCCCATGCGGGGCTCACGTCCCGGAACCGCCCGTCGAACCCCACCACGCACAGGGGATCGGGCGACAGGTTGAAGAGCCGCTCTCGCTCCGCCTCCAGTTCTCGCCGTCGGCTCACATCGACCCCCATCCCCACCAGGTGCGGCTCCCCTTCCAGCTCCACGACGTGGCCGGTGAAGTAGTGGGTAGCTGTCCTGCCGTCCCGCGCCACGAGATCGGCCTCCGCGTCCGCTGTCCCTTCCTCGAAGGCCCTCCGGATCCG
>SKVI01000079.1 GCA_007129525.1 Gemmatimonadota bacterium
GTGGGAAGAGGACGCCTGGAGCGCGAGGGGGACGTCCGCTCGCTGGCCCGCCATGCCGCGCAGGCCGTCTCGGCCTATGACCAGCGTGGATGCGTCTCACCACACGTCATCTGGGTGGAGGAGGGAGGCGCCGTCACCCCCGGCAGGTGGGCTGAGCTCCTGGCCGAGGCCATGGAAGGGATTGGCGCCGACCTCCCTCCCGGACCGGTTCCGGAGGAGGTGGCCGCCAGGATCCACCAACTCCGGGGTGCCGCCGAGTTGCAGTCGGCGGCGGGGACGGGCCATGAGGTCCTGGCCCCGGGTCATACCGGCTGGACGGTGCTCTACGAGCCCGCCTTCCGGTTCGAGGCCGGATGCACCGGCCGCCTGGTCCGGGTCCAGGGGGTGGAGCGGCTGGAGGCGATCCCGCCGCGGCTCGAGGACCACGGAGGAATCCTGCAGTCCATGGCCCTGGAGGTCGAGCCGCGGCGCCGGAACGAACTGGCCGAAGCCTTCTCAGCACGGGGCGTGAGCAGGATCACCACCTTTCGGCAGCAGCCATGGCCCCCGCCCTGGTGGCTTCATGACGGGAATGGGCCCCTGAGGGCCCTGGTGCGCTGGAGTACTCTGGAGGGCTCCCCTCCGGGAGGCTGACCTGGTGTCCGATGGGGCGCGGCCGCAGGGGCCTGCCCGATCCGCCGGGGCTGGCGCTCAGGTGGGTGGCCCGCGTTCAGGCGGCCGGCGGAATCGGTCGATCTCGGCGGAGGCCTACTCGTCGACCTGCTGTTCGGAGCGCCAGATGACCATCTGGCGAGTCCCCGAGGCATTCTCTTCGACGCGCACGGTGAGGACGTCTCCTTCCTCGATCCCCAGGTCGTCACGCATGTCCTGGGGGATGGTGATCCTGCCGCCGACGCCGACGGTCACATCGCTGTAGTAGCGAGTCCGGTAGATGGCCATCCGGTCTCCTCTGAGGTTGAAACGTGACTGGGGTTCTGCAGCCCCCTCCGGGCCACCAGCCCGAACGGCGGAGCCACCACCGGTCCCGCTGTCAAAGGCCACGGGTTCCATTGGTATAGCCCAGGGGGCGCATCCGTATACAACCCCCGTACCGGGGGAAGGGATCCGGTGGCCTCAGCCGAAGTGTCGAAAGAGGCGTCGAAATACCGGTGCCTCAGGGAATCACCGACCGGAGAAAGGCCACCAACTGGTGGTTTTCCAGGCGTCGGGCCTTGGCCACCGCTTGCTCGTAGGAGGGCTCGATGATCACCGGTGCGGTCCGGAGGGTCTCTTCGCCCTCGTTTCGGTCCGCAGCCGAGTAGGCCAGGAGGGCCCGATACGAGTCGGGGCGCCGAGGGTCGTCCTCGAACTCCAGGTAGACGTCCCAGAACCGGCCGTCGTGGCTCACTGTGGCCAGGTGCTGGCCGTGGGAGGGCACGTCGGGTGGTGGGGGCATGTCGTCACTCATGTCCGATAGGGTAAAACCGCGGTCGGGTCCCGACCAACCCCCCGGGTGCTCAACGGCCCGTCGGATCGTCGTCGGGCAGGGGCTCGGAGAGCGGCGGACTCTCCGACGCCGGGTCGGTCTTCGGCGCCGGGCCGGACCCCAATGTCGGCCCGGCTCCCTCCCCCGCGGGCGGTTCATCCGGATCGGGGGAGGGGTCGGGCGCTTCATCGGGATCCGAGGCCGGGGGCTCCGGCACCACCCGCACCGGGAAGGGATCGGTGACCACGCCAGTGTAGAGAGTTCGGTGGGGGAAGGGAATCTCGACCCCTTCCTCGTCGAATCGGTTCTTGATCTGCTCCAGGAGCGAGTTCTTGAGGGTAATGAAGTTCTCCCGGGTGGCCCAGACCGCCAATCTCAGCTCCAGAGCCGAGTCGCCGTAGCCGTCGAAGAAGACCGCCGGTGCCGGTTCCATGAGCGCCCTGGGGTTCCGTTCCACTACCTCCAGGAGGAGCTTCCGGACCCGGGCCACATCCTCCTTGTAGGCCACGCCCACGTTCAGGTCAAGTCGTCGAATGGGGAAGCGGGTGATGGTGGTGACCTGGCTCTTGATGATGGTTTCGTTGGGAATGCGAACGAACCGGTTGTCGAAGGTCCGGAGCTTGACCGACAGGGTGTCGATGGAGAGGACCCGACCCACCGTGTCGCCCACCTGCACCACGTCGTCCACCTCAAACGGACGCTCGCCAATCAGAAAGAACCCGGAGATCACGTTGGACACCGAGGTCTGGGACGCGAAGCCCACCGCGATCCCCACGATCCCCGCCGCTCCCAGGAGGGGGGCCAGGGAAAACTCGAGCTGGTGGAGCACCGAGATGACGATGAGGAGCACGCCGGTGTAGAGAACCGCTTTCGCGGCCACCATCCCCTGCTGGGGGGTGTACTTCTTCCCCACCCACCCACGAACCCAGCGGGAGAACCCCATGAGGGCGGGGATCCCCACGAAGGTCAGGAGCAGGGCCCTGAACAGGGCGCCCGGATCTTCGCCCCGAACCAACCGGTCCCAGAAATTGACCGCCGGGTCCATCGCTTCGGGTTCCTGCGCCAACCCCAGGAGAAGCTCCAGCAAGATCAGCCTCCCATGACGCCGGGGAGGCCCCGGATGCGGTCGAAGGTGCGGGCCCGGAAGCTCCGCTGCGACGGGGTTCTCGGCGGCGTCACCCGCACGGCGCCTTCTGCTTCGACGGGGGCCCGGCCGGTGACCTCGATCTGGCTCCCCTCGTCCAGCCCCTGATAGGTGACCCGGGCCTCATCTGCCCAGAGCCCCCCATTGTAGCTGAAGAGGGAGAGGTGGGGGGCACGCAGCGCCAGCTTTTCCACCGCCAGGTCCGAGCCACTCCGGTTGCTGAGCAGGAGGGGGCAGACCGCAAGGTGCGGATGATGAAGGGCCTGGACCATCTCTCGGCGGGCCGTGGTGGGAAGCCAGTACGCCAGCTCCCCGTCCATGAACCCCCCCCACCAGGTGTCGGACATGGCCAGCGAAGGCATCTCTTCCAGAAGGAGGGCCGAACCGGGAGGTGCCATGGGCAGCTCCACCTGGATCCAGAGGGGCACCCGAACGTACACCCTGGCCTCGGCCCGGGTGAGCAGCCGAAAGGAGTGCTCCGGCTCCAGGACCAGGGTCCGGTCCGGAAAGGCGGGGCGAAGGAAGAGGTCGATTTCCCCTCCCGGGGTCGCCCACCGGAACCACTCGACCCCTTCAGGGGGCTCGGGCCCGGGGCTTTCGGTCCAGGGCCCTCCCGACCGGGCCTCCTCCGGTGATACCGCGTCCTCGTGTGCGATCCAGATTTCCCCGTCTCTGGCCTGGAACCAGAGCGCCCGGGGACCCACCCGCAAAGGTGTCACCTGGCCCTCCCGGAGCGAGAGAGGGCCCCATGGCGCCTCCAGCTCGTGGGCTGAATCCGACTCCGGTGGTGATGGGGACGCCGCAGGGGGTGTCATGGCCGCATCCGTATCGGGGGGCAGAGTCGAGGAGGAGTGGACGAAACGTACGCAGCAATTTGACTTTCCCCCCGGTCTCGGGCAACAGGAGTCCGTA
>SKVI01000161.1 GCA_007129525.1 Gemmatimonadota bacterium
CAGCTCCGGAAGCCGGTGCTCACGCATAACATGCAAGCACACCAGTGGCACCGATCCGGACCCGGCGACGGTCAGTGCGGTTCTTCGTGGTGGTGGGTGTGACGGTCCCCGGATTCATGGTTCACGTGCCCGTGGTCCGGGTCGGTGGCATGCGTCTCGTAGTGTTGCCTCAGGAGGCTCCGGCCGTAGTCGTTGGCGTTGGGGGTCCGGACCACTGAGTGGATGTGCCTCCGGTCCGGCTCCCGGGGGCCATCCAGAGCGACGGGGAGTTGATGGTCGAACTCAATGAGGACGACCGGGCTCTGAATCCGATAGTAGAAGGTGTCGTCCGGACCGGTATCGCCGATCCAGGCGAACCAGGTCTCGTCCAGTGCCTCCCTCACCTCCTCCATTCGCACCCGGGCGTGGCCCTCCTGCATGTTGCCCACAAAGAGGCCCACGAGCTCCAACAGGAGCTCCCGCTGCTTCGGGTCCAGCTCCGGCACCGGAATGCCCTCGTAGTCCAGCACGAGGTTGTCCCGGAAGGCCTGCGCCACGGCGTTGTTTCCGGTCTTCGATCCGGCGATCCGGGCTCGGCCCTGCTGCTCGGGCGAAAGGGCGCGCATGAGGGCGAGGCCCAGATCCTGCTCTTCCTGAAGGACCTGGGCTCCGGCGTACGGCCCCGACTCGGCCACCGTCGGCTCCGAGCCCATGAAGGTGGGGGTCATGACCACCTGGTCCCCCAGCACGAAGTAGTTGATCACCAGGTGGTGGCCGTCCAGCTGCCACCCCCAGGGTTCGGTCTCCGAGGGCTCGCCCATGACACTCACCCAGTAGAGGTGTTCTCCGTAGCGCTCATGGTTGTCCACGAGCCACGCCAGATGGCCGTTCAGCCGCATGATGTCGCGGGTCTGCCGAAATCCGCGGGCGCTCAGTCCCTTCCTGAGCATGTCGAAGGCGAGCTCCCGGTGGGCCTCGCTCATGTCATCAAAGCTCAGGCCCTGGCGCAGGTAGCTACTGGTGTTGCTCCACTGCCGCCATTGGAGGGCGTTCACGGGAAAGGTGGCCTCATCCCGCTGGTGGTCCGGAAGACCTTCGAGGAAAGCCGTCGCGGCCTCCCGCACTGGCCCCGTCGAGACCCCGGTGGCCCGGACCGGGAAGAGGTCCGGGCGGACGGTCCCGTCGGTCGTGATGCCGAGAAAGGGTTCCGAGAGGGGATCCTGGGCCGACTGAGGGGTGGAGGGACGATGAGACCCGTCGTCGTCCCCACCCGCGGACCGACCCAGAATCAAGAGGACCAGAAGGCCCGCCCCGACCAGCGCGAGCCAGGGAGTGGCGAGGCGTGTCATCGCTCCAGTCGCTCCAGCGTGAGGTTCAGCAGGCGAGCGTGATAGTCGAAGTGGTTGTCCCGGGTCTGGGGGACGTATTCGTGGGGCTCGGCCGGGTTGTACTGCAGGATCTCCCGGTTGGGACGGATCGAGTGGCCCAGCGACCACTGGTAGGTCACGATGGGTCGGCCCGTGGTGGGAAACCGTAGCGTCTCGGTGGTCTGCCAGGTGTTGCTGAACCCGCCGGTGGGCATCCCCATGAGGTGAGCCACATCGTTGTCCACCACCTGGGCGGCGAACTGGTCCAGGTGCGAACCTCCGTGGGGGCTCAACCAGACGGTGAGCCCTCCGGTGAAGTGGACGTCGGCCGGCTCGATGATCCCGTCGGCCCACCTGGGCGCATGGGCCCCCTTGAAGGGCACGTCGTTGGTGTAGTAGCGACCTTCGGCGATGGCCTTGCGGACGTCCTCCTCGAGCCATTCCAGCTGCCAGGTGCCGTCATCTTCCGTCGCCGGATCCACCTGGCCCCTGTGGAAGCGCTCGATCCTGTCCTCTACCCACCGCTCCATGGCGGGGCTCACCTTCAAGTTTCCGAAGGTGCCCCGGTGCGCCTCGGGCTGAAGACGCCGAAGCGCGTAGGACCCCCGGGAGCCGCCACCGCTGCGAGTGGCGTCCACGATGACGTGGTGGTCCAGGAGGTCGTGCTCCACGGCGTATTCCATGAGGGTGTCCATGGCGTCGGGGAGATCCCGGTCGAAGCGGTGCCACTGCAGTAGGACGAGCGGGAGGGTGTCGTCGTCGGGAAGGTAGAGGTCGTAGGTCTCGTAGCCGTCCATCCCCGGCACCAGCGAAAAGCCCGGGTAGTGACGGTCGGCATGGCCCTCCCAGCGGATCTCCCCGGCAGCCATGTATGGGATTGAGACCCGGTAGCGATCCCCGTCCGATCCCTGCAGTTCCAGGCGCAGTTCCTCCAGCGCCGGGTCGAAGAACTCACTGTGGGGAACGTATTCGCGGGTCCGGGTGATCTCTCCCGCCAGACCCAACCAGAGTCCGTTTTCCGTGGAGTACCGCTGGTAGGGCCGCATGGCCTCCACGTACTCCTCCGCCGTCCGGTCGTTGACGGCCACCACCCGATCGCCCAGCTCCGGCGTGCGCCCCTCTACCATCTCAGCCAGCCCTTCGCCCCGGTCCTCCACGAAGAAGAACCGGTGATCCAGGTCGCCGTAATCCACGGTGAAGCGGATGGGTACCCGGAGGTTTACGCTCAAAGAATCGGGCACCTCCAGGCCGCCCTCGACCGTCTGGACCCTGAGGTGCCGATCTCGCCGGGCGTTGGAGATCTTGTGCAGGACGAACCACATCTTTTCGTCGGTGTCGGCCTCGATGAGTTCCTGCCGGTACCGTTCCATCTCCTGAGCCACGTCGATCCCCGCCGGGTGCTCCTGGTGGGCCGGATGGTGGGGAAGCGAGGCGAAGGCGTCCCACTCCATGGTGCTCTCCAGGAGAAACTCGAAGAGCGCCTCCCGGTCCGCCTCGGACCCGGGATCAAAGGTGAGGGCTTCAGCGGGAGTTCCGTCGTCCGGTTCGACTCCACCGACATCGGGACCGCACCCGGCAGCCACCAGGAGCACGACCGACACGACCAGAAGGAGCCCGCCGAGGTTCCGGACGGCGTCTCGGACCGAGGTGCGGCGCGTTCCGGCCGCTGTGGGGCTCGGGAGGCGCTCGGACTCGAAGCGGAGGGTCGGGTTCCTCATGAACGGGTCTCCGGCTGGAGCTGCGGCTCACCGTGTCGGTTTGGAAAGACGTTGAAAGGTCAGGCTGGTCAGCACACACCGCCCTCCCTGCCCCTGCAGGGTACGGGCTTTCGGCTCCCGGCGACAGCATTCCGTCGTGCGCGACTGTGAACCGCGCCACGAGAGATCGCTCCCATCGGGGCTCTCGAAGTCTGAAACCGGGACCGTCTTCGTCCTTTGGTGAACTTCCGGGTGTCCCCGTGGGTTCCTACGGTGAGCGACGGCCGTTCTACGTCCGCGCTACCACGTGCGATTCCATTTCCTGGGAGCCCACCACCATGTCCGATGACCTCTTGAGCGATGCGGGACGCCGACTGGAGGCGGCCTGCGCCCTCTCCAACGTCTCCGACGAAGCACTGTCACGACTTCGCCAGCCGGCGGCCTCGTTGAAGGTGTCCGTTCCGGTGCGAATGGA
>SKVI01000187.1 GCA_007129525.1 Gemmatimonadota bacterium
TAGCCCGGGCCAGGGAAGAGGTGGAGGCCGTCCCGGAGGTAGCACATTTTCTGGACTTCATCGAAGACTCCGAGCGGGGGATCACCATCGGATGAGCAAGGAGAGCCGAATGAACCAGAAGAGCGGCACGCTGTGCCTGGGTGTGGTGGGCGCGGGCAGCCTCGGGTATCATCACACCCGGATTGCCCGGGACCTCCCCGGTGTCCAGATGCAGGGATTCTTCGAGGTGCGAAACGACCGGGCACGGGAGGTGGCCGAGGAGCTCCGCGTCAGGGCGGCTCCGTCGCTGCATGAGCTCCTGGACCGGGTGGACGCGGTGGTCGTCGCCACCCCCACCTCCACCCACGAGGAGGTGGCCGTACAGGCGCTGGAGCGGGGCGTTCACGTCTTCATCGAGAAGCCCATCGCACCGGATCTCGACGCCGCTGACCGGATCCTGGAGGCGGCGGACAGGGGCGGGGCCCTGGTACAGGTGGGCCACGTGGAGCGCTTCAACGATGCCGTGGTGGCCGCCCAGCCCTACCTTGACACACCCCTGTTCATCGAATCGCATCGGCTCGCCCCCTTCACGGAACGCGGGACCGACGTGGCCGTGGTCCTGGACCTCATGATCCACGACGTGGACCTGGTGGGAAGTCTCGTGGGAAGCCCGGTCGAGCGGATTGACGCTACCGGTGTGCCCATCCTCACCCCTTCGGTGGACATCGCGAACGCACGGATCTCGTACGAGAATGGGGCGGTGGCGAATCTCACGGCCAGTCGTGTGTCTCTGGACCGGATGCGGAAGCTCAGGATCTTTCAACGTTCCGGCTATTTGAGCCTGGACCTGGCCAATGGCACCGGAGAGTTCCTGAAGCTCAAGGAAGAGATCCCGGCCCTCCTCCCCCAGGGGACCACTCAGGCGCAGGGGGGCGGCGCCACCGATTGGAGCGCTGCCGCCCAGGCGGTGAGCGCCCGTGGCCTCGAGGCGCTGGTGGAGCGCATTCCCCTCCAGGGAGACGGGGAAGAACCTCTGCGCCGAGAACAGACCAGCTTTGTACAGGCGATCCAGGGCCAACGCGACCCGGCCGTTTCGGGGCGCGAAGGACGAGAGGCCCTGGCCGTCGCCCTGACCATCGAATCCAAGATCATGAGCCATGTCGCTGATTCGCGTCCGACATCGTAGAAAGAGGGAAGGAGCGGACGTTCGACGGGGAAAGTCCCCTCGGCTCCTCATCTTCCTCTTCCTGCTGGTGCTTCTGGCCATCTGGTACCTGGGCACGCAGTTCTGAGTCGACCAGCCGTGACCCGAGACTCCAGCGGGAACCGCACCCGACATTCTTGCGTCGACAACCTCCGATTGCCTTGAGCGCGCCCACCTTCCTCCTTCTGGCGGGCGAGCCGTCGGGCGACCTCCACGGCGCCCAGGTGGCTCGCGCCCTCCGAGCCCGGTTTCCCCGGTGCCGGCTCGTGGGAACGGGAGGCGAGCGGATGGCCGCCGAAGGGGTGGAGCTCCTGGCCGAACTGGACCAACTGGCCGTCATGGGCTTCGTGGAGGTCCTCTCGCGTCTTCCATTCTTCTGGAAGCTGGAACGGAGGATCCTCCGGATCCTGGATCGAGAGAGCACGGACCTGGTGATCCCCATCGACTATCCCGGCTTCAACCTTCGGATCGCGAAGGCGGCGGCAAAACGGGGAACCCCGGTTCTCTTCTATATCGCGCCCCAGGTGTGGGCGTGGAAGGCCGGACGAACGGCACGCCTGGCCGAGGTGGCCGACCGGATCGCGGTGATCCTGCCCTTCGAGGAAGAGATCTTTCGGGCGGAGGGGGGCAACGCCACCTTCGTGGGCCACCCACTGCTGGACCAGGGTGCCGAGGTTCCGGATCGAGCGGAGTTCTGCCGGAGGGCCGGACTGGATCCGGAACGACCCATTCTGGCGCTTTTTCCGGGCTCCCGGGCCCAGGAACTGAAGCGACACCTGGCGCCCTTTCTTGACGCGGCTCGACGTCTCGTGGCCCGGCACCCGGGCCTGCAGGTGGCCGTGGCCCGTGCCCCGGGGATCCGGCTTGCCCTGCCCGGCGGTGGAGACGAGCCGCCCGACGAGGGACTCCCCGAAGGTAATGTCGTCATCACGGATGACGGCGCCGGGCTCCTGGAGCACGCCCGGGGAGCTCTGGTGAAATCGGGCACCACGACGCTGGAAGCGGCGCTGGCCGACACCCCCTTCGTGGTGGCGTACCGGACGCATCCCCTGACCTTCGCCATCGCGCGGCGCATCGTGCGGGTGGATCACGTAGCCCTGGCCAACCTGGTGGTGGGAGAACGGGTCGTCCCTGAGCTCCTGCAGGGCGAGGTGACTGGTGAGGGGTTGGCCCGGGCCCTGGGACCTCTCCTGGACGAGACCGAGGAGCGGGCTCGGGTGCGGCGAGGGTTGGGTCGGGTCCGTAGTGCACTGGGCGAGCCGGGCGCCGCCCAGCGGGTGGCAGGGCTGGCGGAAGAGATTCTCGAGGAGACCGGGGGCGTGCGGCCAGGGGGCGTCCAGTGACACCACCTCGGAAGGAACAGCGCCCGCCGACCACCCGCGAGACCCTTCAGATCCTGGGGGTGGAGTTTCTCGGTACCGCCTTCGTTCGCACTCTGGGATTCACTCTCCGGTTCCGGGTCAGCGACGTGGAGCACCATCAGGAACTTCGACAGGCCGGGCAGCCGGTGATTTTCCTCCTCTGGCACGCTCGACTTCTCCCTCTCAGCTACCTGCATCGCCGGCAGGATGTCGTGGCCCTGGTAAGTGAACACCGGGATGGGGAGTACCTCGCCCGGGTCATGCAGCGCATGGGATTCGGCACCGCCAGGGGATCGTCCTCCCGGGGAGGAAGCCGGGGGCTCCGGGAGCTGGTGCACGCCGCCCGGGCGGGCCACGATCTGGCCATCACCCCTGACGGCCCCCGGGGACCGGCTCGGGAGCTGAAGGTCGGGGCCCTGACCGTGGCCCGCCTCACCGGATTCCCGCTGGTGCCCGTTTCCGCCGGCGGGACCCGGGTCTGGCGAGCGTCGTCGTGGGATCGATTCATGGTCCCCAAGCCCTTCGCCACGATCCGGGTGAAGTACGGCCCACCGGTGAAGGTGGCCCGCTCAGCTTCCCCCGAAGAGCTGGAGGACCATCGGGTCCGCCTCGAGCGGGAGCTGAACCGGCTCACCGACGAGGTGGATGGTGTCAAGCTGCAGCCTGACCGGACCGCGGGCGGAGCTGGCTGGACCCCCGGCGGAGAGCCCCGTCCGTGAGGAGAGCCCTGGAGGGGCCCGTGCGGGCATGGTGGCATGGGGAGGCCGGGATCGCGGGTCTCCTGCTGGGACCGCTCGCTTCTCCATTCTCTCTCGTGTTCGGGGCTGGCGTGCGCCTGCGGAACCTGCTTTACGACCGGAAAATTCTGTCTGCCGGCCGTGGGCCCATCCCCGTCATCAGCGTGGGGAATCTGGTGGTGGGTGGGACGGGAAAAACCCCCGTGGCCCGCTGGTTCGTGGAACGGCTCCAGGAGCGGGGCTGGACCCCGGCCCTGGTGAGCCGCGGGTACGGTCAGGACGAGCTACTTCTGCACCGGCGATGGAACCCGGACGTTCCGGTCCTGGAGGCGCCGCGGCGGTTGGAGGGCGTGCGCACCGCCGCCCGAAAGGGGGCGGACATCTGCGTGGTGGACGACGGGTTCCAGCACCGGCGACTGGCCAGGAACATGGACGTGGTGCTGCTCTCGCCCGACGACCCCCTTCCACCACGGCTCCTTCCGCGGGGGCCCTACCGGGAACCCCTGGGAAGCCTCCGTCGGGCTCACCTGATCATCGTCACGGCACACGGCGAGGCCAGGGAAGCCGCCGCCATGGAGCTGGCGCGGAAGCTGGGACGAAGGGAAGGCTTCCCCCCGGCCATCGCCTTCCCCCTGCACCCCGGGCCGTGGACCACCCTGACAGGTGAGGCTCACGAGGCGCCTCACGGGCCGGCCCTGGTGGTGAGCTCCGTGGCTCGGCCCGAAGGCGTGGCGAGGCTAGCCCGGGAGGCGGGGGTCGAGGTCGCCCGGGCGCTGAGCTTTCCGGATCACCATCGCTTCGGCGAGACCGACCTGGAGGAGATCCGGAGGACCGCCGGCGGCCTGCCGGCCGTCACCACCGAGAAGGACGCGGTGAAGCTCGAGAGCTTCGAGGCAAGCCTTCCTCCAACCCATGTCCTGACCCTCCGTCCGAAGCTGGATCGGGGCCTGACGCGGGTAGTGGACCGAATTCTGGCCGAACGGCTGGATCCGGCTCCCCCGGACGAGGGGAGCCGAAGCGACACCGGCGACACTCCGGATCCGGCGCGACACGGAAGTGGAGAAGGCACATGAAGATCTACCTGGTGGTGGTGGGCGACGTGCGTGGTCCCCTGGCTCCGGCGGTGGAGGAGTACCGCAGACGGGCGTCGCGCTACTGGAAGTTGGAGGTGAAGGAGGTCCCGGCGGGAGTCCCCGGCCGGGACCCGGGTGGCGACCGGACGCTGGCCCAGGAGGCGGAGCGGATCCAGGCCGCCCTCCCGGAGGAAGGGGAGTTCTGGGTGCTCACCCGGGCCGGAAAGGGACTTTCGTCCAGGAGGTGGGCTCAGGCCCTGGGCGACCGGACGCTCCACGGTGGGCGGGACCTGGCCCTGGTCCTGGGCGGCGCCTTCGGCGTCCAGGAGGAGCTGGTCCGGGACGCGGCGCGCCGGATTTCTCTGGGACCCGTGACCCTGCCCCACGAGATGGCCCGACTCGTGCTCCTGGAGCAACTCTATCGGGCCGGTACGATTCTCCGGAACGAACCCTACCACAAGGGGTGAAGCCAGCGCATGGGCATCACGCGACGGGACGACGACGCGGAAACGGAGGAAGAGCACGGGGGCTCCGAAGGCCCCTGGTACCGGCGGTGGTTCGGGGAGGAATACCTGGAACTCTATCCCCATCGGGACCGCAGCGAGGCTCACAGCGCGGTCAGCCTTCTCCTGGCGACCCTGGATCCGGACGTACCCGGTCCCATCCTGGACCTGGGATGTGGAGCGGGCCGCCACCTGGCTGCCTTCAAGGACCACGGAGTGCGGGTGGTGGGCCTCGACCTCTCTCCGGTGCTCCTGGCCCGAGCGCGGGCCACGACTTCGGGCGTCGCCCTGACGCGGGGCGACATGAGGGCTGTCCCGTTCCGGGATGGGAGCTTCGCCGCGGTGGCCTCATTCTTCACCTCCTTCGGGTACTTCGAAGCCGAGGACCACGACCGTCAGGTTCTGGCAGAGGGGCGCAGGGTGCTCCGAGCTGACGGGCATTTCCTGTTGGACTTTCTGAACGCCGAGGCAGTCATTCGCACCCTGGTGCCTCGGGACGAACGACACGTAGGCCGGCGGCGGATCATTCAGGAGCGACAGCTCATCCGGGACGGACGCTTCGTGGAGAAGCGGATCCGGATCGAATCTCGATCCGGAGGCGGACGGCCGCGGGAATTCGTGGAGCGGGTTCGTCTCTACTCCCGGGCCGAGTTGGAAACCCTCCTGGAGGAGAGTGGGTTTTCAGTGACGGGCCGGATGGGGGACTACGAGGGGGGGGCGGCACACTCGGACGCTCCGAGGGTCATCCTCCTGGCCAAGAAAGCCGGGCCGGGGTAACAGCCTCCTGCCCGCCCCTCCGCTCTCTACCTCTCACAAGACACCCCCGGGGCAATCACCCCATGGAGATTCGACAGCGACCCTTCGGAGGATCCCGCCTGGTGCGGGACTGGCTCGACGGCGCCGACGCGGCGGCGGATCCGGTTCCGGCGCACCCTGCGGATCCGGAAGGATACACGCGGCGACGACGAGCCCTGGACGAGGACTTCGACGTCCAACGGCGGCGGACGGCGGCCTCGCTCCTGTCCGGAGGCGGGTCCGAGGGCAGGGAACGCCTTCATCGGTTCGTGGAGGAGGCCGGCTACATGGTGACCACCGGCCAGCAGCCCGTACTCTTCGGCGGCCCCCTCTACGTGATCTACAAGGCGCTGACGGCGATCCGCCTGGCGACCCGGCTCCAGGAGGAGACGGGACGTCCCGTCATTCCGGTCTTCTGGATCGCTTCGGAGGACCACGACTGGGAGGAAGCGGCGAGCACCTGGCTCCTGGATCAGGAGAACGAGCTTCGGCGTACGACCCTCCCGCTGCCCGGTTCGTGGAAGGAGGATATGCGGCCCGCACTGCACCACATCCCGCTGGACGAATCCGTCGATACCGTCCTGCAGGATTTTCTCTCGCACCTTCCCGATTCCGACTTCGCGCCGCGGTGGCGGTCCCTCCTGCAAGATGCATGGCAACCGGGACGTAGCCTTCCCGAAGCCTTTCAGGCCACCCTGGAGGCGCTCCTGGGTGAGTTGGGGCTGTTTTTCATCCAGTCCCACACACCGGCCCTGAAGGAGGCGAGTCTCCCCCTCCTCCTGGCCGAGCTGGAGCGAAGCGAGGTCGTCGAAGGGGAGCTGCGCCGGGTGGCCGACGAGCTCACCCGACGGGACTATGAGCTCCAGGCCCCCATCCTGGAAGGGGGAACCAACGTCTTCGTGGATGCTCCGGAGGGCCGTGAACGCCTCTTCCGGGGCGACGCCGGCGAGTTCCGTCTCCGTCGCTCCGGGCGAACGATGGGGCTTTCCGCCCTGGAGGAGGCAGCCCGCCGACAGGCGCTTCTCCTGAGTCCCAACGTCTTCCTCCGGCCGGTGGTGGAGGCCCACGTTCTTCCCACCCTGGCCTACGTGGCCGGTCCCGGCGAGGCGGCGTACCTGGCCCAGATCGGGCCCCTCTTCCAGTCCCACGGGGTCACCCGTCCGGCCATCCACCCCCGCATGGGAGTGGATCTCATCGAGACCAAAGTAGGCAAGGTCCTGGAGAAGTACGACCTGGCGCTCCAGGAACTGGCCCGGCCGCATCACGAGCTGGCGGGTCGGCTCCTCCGGGAGGATCTTCCCGAGGGCATCCGAAGGGAGTTGGGTGGCTTTCGCGGCGCGCTGGCCCGGCACACGAAGGCACTGGCCGACGTAGTGGGAGATCTGGACTCTACCCTCGAGCCCACGGTGGCACAGCTCCAAAGCCAGGGCTTCGCCCAGCTCGACGAGGTGGAACGGAAGGTGGTTCAAGCACTGAAGCGAGAGAACGAGATCGCCTTGGCCCAGTTGGCCAAGGCCCAGGACCACCTCTTTCCCGAAGGCAAGCCCCAGGAGCGGATCATGAGTCCCTGGTACTACCTCTTCCGGTACGGTGGGGACCTGGTGGACCGACTGGCCCGGGAGGCGAACAGGTGGTGTGTGGCCCACGGCCCACCCTCTCTGGCCCCGGCTGTCGACGAGCCGGGATGGGGAGAGGGACCGGGCCATGACACGTGAGTGCATCGGACTCCCCCGAAACGGGAGTTGTCCCCGTCCGGTTGAATCCCCGGGACGCTCAGGGCGTAAAAGGGGAGGGAGGCGCCTCCGCGCGTCCCGTTGCAGGAAGTTTCCCCTGGCCGGTAGGTTCAGTCCATGACGTGGCTCGTCATCATTGTCCTCGCTCTGCTGATCCCCGAGATCCTCTCCACCGTCCTGGATTCACGACTGGGGCGGGCGGCCGCCGTTCGCCTGGAATCGGGCGCGGTGGAGCGGGAGGACCAGGTGACGGCAGAACGCCTTCGCTACCTGGAGAACGAGGTGGACAGGCTTGCCAGCGAGGTGCACCGGTTGAACGAGGAGAGCGAGTTCCTGCACCAGCTCCTGGCCGAGCGGGGTCGGGACGCGTCTCCCCGGATCCGGCCCGGTGACCCGGATTCCTGATCCTCCCACTCCGGGGATGCCGGGGGTCGAGTCTCCGCCTCCGGAGGCCGGCGGAGACCGGACCGCCGCCCGCACCCGTGCTTCGGCGCTGGTGAGCGCCGGGATCCTTCTGAGCCGGATCAGCGGCCTCGTCCGGGAGCGAGTCTTCGCCCATTTCTTCGGCGCCTCGCCGGTGGCCGACGCCTGGAAGGCGGCGCTCCGGCTCCCGAACCTGATCCAGAATCTTCTCGGAGAAGGAACGCTTTCGGCCTCCTTCATCCCCATCTACGCCGAGCTCCTGGAAGAGGGACGGGAGCGGGAGGCCGCCCGGTTTGCCGGAGCGGTTCTGGGCCTCCTGACGCTCACGGCGGGCCTCATGGCGCTCCTGGGGATCCTCCTGGCTCCCTGGCTGGTGGGCTTCTTCTTCTACGGGTTCGACCCCGAGCGGCAGGCGCTGACGGTGGAGCTGGTCCGAATCCTCTTCCCCATGACGGCTCTTCTGGTCCTGTCGGCGTGGGCGCTGGGGATCCTGAACAGCCATCGTAGGTTCTTTCTGGCCTATGTAGCCCCGGTGGCCTGGAACGCCGCCATGATCATCGCCATGGCCGTGGGGGGGTTGGCCTGGGAGATGGACCCGGTGCAACTGGTCCGGCTTCTGGCCTGGGGCGCCCTGGCGGGGGGTGGCCTCCAGTTCTTGGTGCAGCTTCCGCTGGTCCTGCAACTTCTGACCGAGTTTCGACCGGTGGTCTCCACCCGCGTGGAAGGGGTGAGGGAGGCCATCCGCAACTTCCTGCCGGTGGTGGCGGCCCGGGGCGCGGTGAACCTGGGGGGATGGCTGGACTACGCGCTGGCGGCCTTTCTGGCCACCGGCGCCGTGGCCACGCTGGCGTACGCGCAGATTCTCTTCATGCTCCCCATCTCCCTCTTCGGGATGGCAGTGGCCGCTTCCGAGCTCCCGGAGATCTCCCGCAACCGACGCGCCGCCGGGGAGGTCCTTGCCGGCGAGGTGACCCAGGCCGGGGAGCGGGTGGCGTACTGGCTGGTCCCGTCCACGGTGGGCTACCTCCTCCTGGGGGACGTGGTGGTGGCCGCCGTCTTCGAAACCGGTGCCTTTGGGGCCGACGAGGTCATGGTGACCTGGGTCATCCTGGGCGCCTATGCCCTGGGAATGGGGGCATCCGCCACTTCACGACTCCTTTCCTCGGCCTTCTACGCCCTCCGGGACACACGCACGCCGGCCCGGGTGGCGTACCTGAGGGTTTCGCTGGCCCTGGTGCTGGGGGCCGCCCTCATGTTTCCCCTGGACCGGTTCCGGGTGGGCGTGTTGGGCCTGGGCGCAGCGGGGCTGGCCCTGGGCTCGGCGGTGGCAGCATGGGTCGAGCTGGGGCTCCTCCGGCGCAACCTGAGGGAGAAGCTGGGCCGGGAGCTCACCCTGGCGGGCCCGGGGCTGTTCCGCATGATGGGGGCCGGGTTGGCGGCTGGCGCAGTGGGCCTGGGCCTCCACCTGGCCCTTCCTCCCATGCACCCATGGTTGGTCGCCCTGGGAACGCTCGTTCCCTTCGCCGGGGTATACCTTCTCCTGACCCGGGTCCTCGGAGTCTCGGGTCCCCTGGACCGTCTTCTGCGCCGCTAGCCTCCCGCCCCGTGACCCTTCCTGCATGATCGACCGGACCATCCTCGACCACCTCCCCTCCTCACCCGGCGTGTACATTTTCCGCGACGGGGAAGGGGAGTCGCTCTACATCGGAAAGGCCAAGGCGCTCCGGAGCAGGGTCCGGAGCTACTTCCGGGACGGCGCGGAACCGGGGCTACGGACCCGGGAAATGCTGCGTCGCACCGAGAACGTGGAGACCATCGTGGTGGGCTCGGAAGCCGAAGCCCTTCTCCTTGAGTCCAACCTCATCAAGGAACACCGCCCCCGCTTCAACATCCGGCTCCGCGACGACAAGCGCTATCCGTACATCAAGGTCACCACCCAGGAGCCCTTCCCCCGGGTTTTCGTGACCCGGCGCCTGCGCGACGACGGAGGCCGTTACTTCGGGCCCTTCACCTCGGTGGGGCCCATGCGCCAGGCTCTGGAAGTGGTGAAGCGGCTCTATACCGTCCGCTCCTGCCGCTACGATCTTCCCGACGAGGCGCCCCCGCGTCCGTGCCTGGACTACCATATCGATCGGTGCAAGGCACCCTGCGTGGGACTGCAAACCCAGGAGGAGTACGGTGAGATGATCCAGGAGATCCTCCGGATCCTGGCAGGCGACACCGGAGAGCTCAAGGAAGAGATTCGAACCAAGATGGAGGCGGCTTCGGCGGACCTCCGCTTCGAGGAAGCGGCCCGACACCGGGACGTCCTGCAGGGCCTGGAGTCGCTGGAGCGGAATCAGCGCGTCGAGAAGGCCGGAGGGGGCAATCAGGATGTGCTCGGCATCGCCCGGGACGGGGATCTCGGCGCTGCCGTCCTCCTGCGAATCCGGCAGGGAACCCTCCTGGGACGGGAGAGTCGCCGCTTTGACGGACTGGGAGACGAGAGCGACGACGAGATCCTGGGCACCTTCGCCGCCCAGCTCTACCTGGCGGGCGGGGACGAGGCCATCCGGGAGCTTCCCTCCGAGGTCCTGCTTCCGTCGGAGTTCGGCGACCGAAGGCTCCTGGCCGAGGCCCTGAGCGATCAGGCGGGCCGGAAGGTGCACCTGCACGTCCCCAGGAGGGGAGAGAAGCGAAGGCTGGTGGAGCTGGCCTCCGCCAACGCCCGGCACCTCCTGGAGGAGCGAGTCACAGCGCTGGAAGCCACGGCGGATCGGGCCGACGCCGTGCTCTACGAGCTCCAGGATCGGCTGGAGCTGAAGGTGGTGCCCCGACTCATGGTCTGCTTCGACATCTCCCACACCCAGGGCACCGAGGTGGTGGCCTCGGCGGTGGTCTTCGAGAACGGTGAGAAGAAGCGCGGCCTGTACCGGCGCATGAAGATCCGCGGGGACTGGGGCAACGACGACTACCGCTCCATGGCCGAGGCGGTGGAACGTTACCTCCGGCGCCGCATGGATCAGGACGAACCCCTGCCGGAGCTGGTCGTGGTGGACGGAGGTCGGGGCCAGCTCTCGGCGGTGCTGCCCGTTCTGGAACGACTCGACGCCTCGGAGGTGGCCGTGGCGGCCCTGGCGAAGCGGGAAGAGGAGGTGTTCCTGGCAGGACGCGGCGAGCCCGTGCGTCTCTCTCGCCGGGACCCGGCCCTCCGGCTTCTGCAGCGAATTCGCAATGAGGCGCATCGCTTCGCTGTGGAATACAACCGCAAGCTGCGGGGACGCCGCACCATCCGGAGCGCCCTCGGCGACGTTCCCGGGATCGGACCGGAGCGGCAGCGGGCACTGCTCACTCGATTCGGCTCCGTGCGAGGGGTCCTCGAGGCCGGGGCTGACGAGATCACGCGGGTTCCGGGGTTTTCCAGGGTTCTGGCAGACCGGGTTCTGTCGTACCTTCAGGGAGATGGGGAAGGGAAGCGTCCCGCCCGGACTCCCCCGGCTCCGGACTCCTCCCCCGGCACCTGAAAAGCACCAGACCCGTACTTCTTTTCCACCCCCACCGGGAATTGTCTGGTATGACCACCGTCCGCACCCGCTTCGCCCCCAGCCCCACCGGATCCCTCCACCTGGGAAATCTCCGGATCGCCATCTTCAACCACCTCCTGGCCCGCCACCACGGGGGCCGGTTCATTCTTCGCATCGAGGACACGGATCTGGAACGGAATGTGGAGGGGGCCGTGGAAGGGATCCTCTCGGATCTTCGCTGGGCCGGTCTTGAGTGGGACGAGGGCCCTGACGTGGGCGGGGGGCACGGTCCCTACCGTCAGTCCGCCCGGGGCCGATCCCACCACCTGGCGGCACTTCGGCTGGAGGCCGCCGGAAGGGCCTACCGGTGCTTCTGCACCGACGAGGAGGTGGCGGCAGCCCGCACCGAGACCACCTCGGGACCGGAATGCCCGGGCCGCTGTCGCGGCCTGGGCTCCGGGGAGATCCGGGCTCGGACCGAAGCCGGGCCCCCGCCGGTGCTCCGATTCGCCGTGCCCGACGACACCATCTCGTTTCGGGATGAGGTGAGAGGTGATATCCACTGGGAGGGAAGTGATATAGGAGACTTCGTGATTCTGCGTGGAGACCAGCGGGCCACCTACAACTTTGCGGTGGTGGTGGACGACATCGCCATGGAGATCACCCACGTGATCCGGGGGGCCGGGCACCTCTCCAACACGCCAAAGCAGGCGCTCCTGTTCGATGCTCTGGAGGCCCCTCGACCCGTCTTCGCGCACCTGCCCACCGTCCTGGGACCCGACGGACGCAAGCTCTCGAAGCGGGAGGGGGCTCCGGGGGTCGAGGAGCTGGCTCGAGAGGGGTACCACCCCGACGGGGTGGTGAACTACCTGTCGCTGCTGGGGTGGTCTCCCGGTGACGACCGGGAGATCCTGAGCCGCCGGGAGCTGGCGGAGCTGATGGATCTGGACCGGGTGGGGGCGTCGGACACCGTTTTCGACCCGGAAAAGCTGCGATGGGCCTCAGCCCAGCACATCGCAACCATGCCACTGGATGAGTTGGTGGAAGCGGTGACCCCCCGGCTGGACCGCAGCCGCTACCCTCTCTCGGATTCGGAGCTGCCAAACGCCGTGGACGCCATTCGCACCCGCCTCACCACCTTTGCCGAGGTGAACCAGCACCTGGCCCTCCTCTTTCCCGACTCCGAGACGTTCGCGGCCGGCTACGTCGAGCTGGCTCGAGAGGAGAACGCTGAGGCGACCCTTCGAGCGGTCCGGGAACACCTGGAGGAGGTGGAGGACTGGGATCCGGAGACGCTTTCGGGTGCCGTGCGGGAGGCCGGCCAGGTCGCCGGGGCACGGGGTCGAGCGCTCTTCCACCCGGTTCGCCTGGCGCTCACCGGCGCCAGGAAGGGGCCAGATCTGGGACAGGTGCTGGCGGGGGTTGGGCCGCGACGGA